>NZ_JBBNGE010000059.1:0-17388 GCF_040095255.1 Segatella sinensis
AAGAGCGAGACCTATCAGAAGGATGGCAAGGACCATCATGTGATCAAGCTTATAGCCACCGGTATCTCAGAGGTGGAAAAGCAAAAGAAGGAGGAGGCAGCTTAGCCTCCTTTCCCATATCTGCCATGTTTGTCTTCCAAGGCTATCATTTTTGGTAGTCTTGGATTGATGGTACTTGGGGATGGTATTATATCTACTTTTCGATGGAATCGCATATTTTCAAGGGTTTTCTTTGTGAATTTGGATTTTTGGTGTATCTTTGTGCCATCGTCTATAGAAGTTGCGAAGTTTATGGCGTTATCGGTTCATCTGAGTAGTGGTATCTCGATGAAATCGTTCTTTTGGGAGCCAAGGAGGAATACATGGTTGATATGGACTGCATGTGTTTCTCTTGGCTCTTTTTCTTTTATGCCGGCTCTTTTATGCTTATCTTTGTCTATCTGTTTTGTTGATATCTATGGTTTGGTTTTACTGTGTCGTGGTTTAGGTAGATATCCATTGGAAGATGATACTTATATCTATTGTTTTCTACTGTAGTTTTGTGAATAGAACCTCGTTTTTATAATTTTGTCGCAGCATAATCCCACCAGGCTTTTTATCGTGCAAAGGTATGGCAGTCTTGGCAGATACCAAACACCACGTTGTTATCGGCGAAGAATCTTTTCCGGCAGCCTTCCGAAATCATAGATTGCGGTTTTCCGGAAAAGATTCTCTACCGATTGTTTGGCTTTCTGCCATTTTTGACTGCCATCTTTTTAGGCACGAAAAAAGGCTTGGTGTGAAGGTTATGCCGGAATGCTAAAAAAAAACTCGGATTTATCCTCAAAACTCCAGGGATTGGAAAAAGGCTGGTTGTTTCAGGAAATCCAGAATATTTTAAGTTTAATTTAAAACAATTGCAGATATGAGACAGAATTTTTCGGGCTTTTGCATGGAGGAACATCCCCAGTATAAGGCTTATAACAATGGGCTTGGAAACTTGACCACAGTGGAGCTGATTTCTTTGGTTATCGGTACAGGAACGCAGAAGAATGTGGAACAGGCACGCCAGATTTACAATGTGATGGAGGAGAGCTTGCGTAATATAGCCAAGGCTAGGGTAGAGGACTTGCAGGTGGTTCAAGGCATTGGAGATACCAAGGCGATAGCCCTTCAGGCAGCCATCGAGCTGGGTAAGCGTTACAGCTTGGAGAATATGGCAGAGCGTCCGGATATGGGCAGCAGTTTGGCTATCTATAATTTCCTTCTTCCTCATGTAAGGGATTTGGAGGTGGAGGAATGCCATTTGCTTTTGATGAATCAGAATTTCAAGCTTATCAAGCATGTGCCCATGAGTCATGGAGGACTCACTGAAACGGCGGTGGATGTGCGCAGAATCATGAGGGAGGCTGTTTTGAACAATGCCACGATATTGGCTCTTGCTCATAATCACCCTTCGAATTCTCCTCATCCAAGCAGGGCTGATGACATGCTCACCAAGAGCGTCAAGGAAGCTTGTGACATCATGCGCATCTTTTTCATGGACCATGTGATAATTGCCGATGGGTGTTATTACTCTTATCATGACAGAGGAAAAATGGGTTTATAAAGGTAACGGAGAGGCTAACCACCTCTCCATAAAAGAATATTTGTATGAAAGTACGTTTATATCATGATGAAAGGGTGAGCGCCAAGGATGCGCCGGATGCATGGTCTATCTATTGTCCTTACCCTAAGAAGTATCAGAGGGTTACGGGTATCAAGGGCGTTTATCTAGGTTGCAAGCCTACAGATGGCGGTTTGATACGTTGTTGTTGGGAATCCATGGAAGTGGGGCAGAGAATCAATTTGGGAAAGCGAGTGGATGTATCTAGCACGCCAATAGGTATTCAGGTTGCTTTTCACAATATAGAGCGTGTTTATCTGAATGCTTGCAAGGTTGATACCCTGGAGGCATGGGGAAAGTTTCAAAGAGTTTAAAAATAAGGATTATGAATCAGAATGAAGTTTTGGAGTTTGATGGTTTTCGTGTGGAAAGAGAGGCTTTCCTTGGTGGGGATTGCTATGGGCTGGTCACCTCATGCAAGAAAGATGAGGAGGGTGTTTCATATCATCTGGAGGTGGAGTTTGACATATCCCAAGCCAAGTTTCAGTTTTCCAAGTGTTATTCTCACCAGGTGGTTCCTTGCAATGAGCTTTCTGCCGGCGGTAGGCTCAAGGTCATGGTTTATCTAGTAGAAAAGGCAGCTGGTGCTTTCGTGAGGGAGAAGGGTATTTCTCAAAAGTTGTCCTTGGAGAAATTGAAAGGCTTGTATCAAGAGGATGATGTGGTGATGGGAGAGATTCTTGCCTCGGAGAAAGCCGATGGCTTGACCATAGAGGAGTCGTTCTTTCTGTATATCCTTGCTCAAAATTGGGCGAATGGTGATGAGTTTTCCTGGGCTTGTGGAGGAGTAGGAGAAGAATGTGTGTCTCTTGTGGAAGAGGCTAGGAAGATGAAGTTGTGAAAAGGGGTGAGGAGAGTTAGGGCTCTCCTCCTTTTTGCTTTTTGGGATGGTGCGTTCATGTGGGCGCGAATTCTACAAACAAGTGAAAATGACATCTGGTTTGTAAAACCTTGCTAGTTAACCGCTCTATCATTTATTCTATATTTTATTGAGTGCCATCTTGAGTGTCATTACATATTTTCTCTTTACCTCACTTTCTATATTCTTCCATATATATATATTGTTTTGAATTTGTGTATATTTCATCGGTCATGACCGATGAAATAAGTTTCATGATGAAACTTTACGCTTGCTGTCAAAATGGCGATAAAAGTTGTATTGCTGCAAAGTGATTTTCCGTTAGACGTTACAGTGTAAAAAGCAGTGCAAGTTTCTTGGTGGACACCTTTGGGTGATATTTGAAAGCAAAGATTTTAATGACCGGATTCAAGGGAGATTGAGATAATGACACTGCCCCTTCATGACTACCCTGGAAATTCGCAAATCGATACTTTAGTTATGCGTGTCGAATGGTGATGAGTTTTCTTGGGCTTGTGGAGGAGTAGAGGAAGATGAAGTTGTGAAAAAGGAGCGTTCATGTGAGCGCATCCTATCATATCTATATGGTATTTTGAGTGCTGTGGTATCTACAAGAGCATTTTGCAAGAAGCTCCCCACATAGCATGTTGGAATAGCTATGTAGGGAGCTTCTTTGCCAGTTGTTTGTGCTAAGCTGCTTGATTCTTGGGTGATACACCTAGGTTTGCTTCCATTCGCTCTTTGATGGACTTGAGTCCATCATATTCGAAATAGAAGATTCCTTCTTGTGTATCAACACGGAATCCGTTGCTTGTCTCTTTTAAGTCGAATGCGTAGGTTTTATCCTTGGTGATAACGTTGAAGATTGCACATCCAAAGACTGGGGTAACAATTAATATAGCGCGATCAGGATGGGAGATTGTACATCCATTACTCATTTTTTTGAGGCGAATCTCCCCAAGTATAATAGCGTTCTTTTCCATATGAATTTATTGTTTGATTGATATTGAATATTAATACTATGCTTTAATTTAAGAGAAGTGCTTTTAGTATCTTTCTCTTTTCTGCTTGCAAAGGTATTGCAAAATAGTGAAATGGTATTTCATTCACTCTAATTTTGTATTTTTGGGGGGTGTTAGTGATTTAAAAAGGTTCCATTAGGAATGTGGATGTCTAGTGGAACCTGATGAGAGGATACCATACTCAATGTTTCTGCTATCTTCATTGTAGGTATGGGAGAATCTCCAGTGGAGAACTAATTGCTTGGTCGTATGCGGTGCCAAGCAGCATACTTCTTTCCTTGGTTCCCCAAAGGCATGCAATGGCTTTTATGCCTGCTCTTTTAGCTGCAATCATGTCTATTGCCCTATCTCCAAAGCTCAGAACATCTTCAGCTTTCTCATCCATCAGCTCCAAAGCCTTTAGCATAGGGGCAGGATGGGGCTTTACGGGATGGGCATCATGGTAGCCAACGATGAAATTTGCTGGAATCTGGTAATAGCCAACGATTCTTTCCACGTAGGGACGTGGTGAGCTGCTGACTATTGCCATCTTGATTCCTTGTGCTTTAATGTGGTCAAGGACTTCCTGGATTCCTGCATACATGGAGGTATATGGGATAAGTCTATATGCCTCGTGCCAGTTTCTCATCTTTCTGGCATTTTCCAGTATTGTGGTATCTACAAGAGTTAAGTCCAGATCAAAAATCACTCCTTTTATCATAGGCTAGAATAATGAATCCTTGATTTTTGGTTTGTTGCTCTTCTCTACAGACTCTCTGATGATGGCAAGAGCTTCTTCGAATGAACCGGAAGTCAGGGCATGGGCTTTTCCTTCTTCCAGGAACTTCTTGTTGCCCTCTGCTTTTCCGCCGATCTGTCCATCCATGTTCTTGTATCTGATCATGAAGAGTGGCTTTTGGGCTTTGAGGGTGGCGTTTACTGCATGCATGGTTCCTCCTCTAAGACCTGTCTGGATGACGAGGGTAGCGTATGAGAGTCCTGCCTGCAGTCTGTCACGCTCCACCAGGGTATAGCGGTTGCCTCTTTGTCCTACCGGGTACTCTGAAAGCAGCAGTCCTCCGCTTTCCACTATGTTCTTGGCCAGTTCCAGGTTCTCTTTAGGGTAGATGGATTCCCAATCCAAGCCGTTGGCAAGGAATGCCGTGGTGGTTCCCTTCACGTTCAATGCTCCTTGGTGGCCGGTGGTGTCGCATCCTATGGCAAGACCTGATACGATGTTGAAGCCTTGTTCTGCGAACTTTTCAGCGAAGTAGATTCCTGCCTGGGTTCCTGCTTCTGTAGGTTCTCTTGTGCCGATGATGGCGATGCCTGGCATTTGGAGAGCTTTGATGTTTCCTCTGTAGAACAGAATCAATGGGGCGTCTGCATTGCCATCTTCATTGATGGTCTCGCGCAGGATTTGAGGGAAGGCTTCTTCGTAATAGGAGATGATGCCAACACCTTCTCTTTCTGCATCATTGATGCAGGTTAATGCCTTTCTGTTGGCTTCCTGGAGATCTGTGGCTGAGTACTTTTCGAACTTCTTTCCCTTGAGAGTAGTCCAGAAGTGACACAGGTCCTCGATGGTTTGCACTTGGGACGGAGCTACCTCGGCTATGGTGAGAACGGTTTTGTTTCCGCAGCCCTTGAGGTTCTTCAATGTCAATATGAGTTCAGTATTGAGTGCCATATTTCTTTATGTTCTATTTCTTTGTTATTACTTTTGTTATGCAGCTGCAAGAGTAGTTATTTCTTTTTGAATTCCCAACATCTTGGAGAAAAAATACTTGCTTTTGCAGCTGCACGTTCTGTTTGTGCTAGTCGATGTTCCAGTAGGCATCAGGATCGCCGTCGAAAACGTCGTCTATGTCCTGGTCGCTCCAGCCTTCTACGTCTTGGGCGTATGAACCGTTGTAGTTGTCGTATGTCTCTTCCTCCTCGTAGTAGTCTGATGGATCGTAGTAGTCTTCCGAATCGTAATCGTCCGTCGGATCATAGTGAGGATGGTAATCTGGGTTGAAGGTCTTTGCCAGGAACAATCCTGTTACGCTTGCTGCCCCCATGGTTTCCAGCTTTTCTGCAACCATTTGGAAGGTTCTTCCTCTTGTGATGATGTCATCAATGACGATGATTTTCTTTCCTGCGATGTCACTGGTGTTGAAGCCGAAGCCTTCGATTGGATTTCCGGTTTTTCCTGTGAGGTGACCAGCTTCATGGTCGTGCTCATTGTAGATGGCATTGATTGCTACCTTGTAGCCGGCAGCCTGGATTGCTTCAGCAAGCTTTTTGTAGCGAGCTTGTGTCTTGCTCTTGGTGGATGCAGGGATGAAGCAGATGTTCCACCCTGTCTTCTCTCCATTTGTTATTTCCTGGATCTTGTTCAGAAATCCACTCTTAACTTCATCGTTGAGGTAGCCGTCTTTGAAGTTATAGCAAGTCTGACGGTCTGCCAATTGCTGGGCATTTGCCTGGTATCTCACTGGGAGATAGTCTTTGAGATATTGATAATTATACATTTTTCTTATATTTTTTTTGATTTAACTTTTTGTTACTTTGTAATGGTGGTCTTTGCCAAGAATAGGCCGGTGACTGATTTTGCGCCAAGTTCTGCAAGCATTAGACTTGTCTTGGTGAAGTTGGCTCCCGTGGTGATGATGTCACCTATCAGGATGATGTCTTTTCCCTCGATTTGCTCCTTGTTGAAGAGGAAGTCCTCTGCTGGATCTGTCTTTCCGGTAGCCATGAGTTCTGTTGCTGGCTTTGGCAGGATGGTGTGGTAGTCACTTGGTATGCCTGTTTCTGTCTCGATGGCAGTTGCCAGTTGTGAGTAGCGGATGGCTGTCTTGTCTGCTGTGATGGCCGGCATGAAGCATACGCTCAGGTTAGTGTCCTTGAGTTCGTCCTTGAGCTGCTTGATTGCGTCGGTGAACTGATTCTTCAGCTCCTGTGAGCATTTGCCGTTCTTGAAGTCATGGACAATCTTGCGGTTTCTCTCTTCCTCTTCCGTTGCTGGCAATCTCATTGGGAGATACTCCATGAGGTTTACGTACTCCAGGTTATTGGTTGCCTGTACTGTTGATGATGCATCCTCTCTCATAGGGATGATGTTCTTGTTTGATTTTAAGTTTGTTTTCATTTTGTTAAAAACTTTATTTTGTTAATATTCATTTAACCGCTTATGCGGCGATTTTGCTTAATTTCTTGATCATGTTTACCAGATCTGCTCCTTCTGCAACCATTTTGGCAGAGTCGCATCGGTATGGTAATCTTCCACCTTTGCAGATGACAGGGTCTCCCTGATAGTTGATTTCTATGACGAGCAGCAAGTCACCATTGTAGCTGTACCAGTTGTACTTGAGTGATGACATCAGCAGGGGATTGTCATAGGTGTAGGACTTGATGAATGGAACCAGTACGGTGTTTTGGAACTGGTCCAGGGTAGCAATCTGCGGATAGTATGTAGCGATCTCATCCTGGAGCTTGCAGGTCTTGTTGGTCTTGCTGTTGATTCCCACCACGAGTTGGCATGTCTGCTGATTGCTGCAGTTGCACATGGCAGCGATGGACTCCACGGTTTCTCTGATTTGTGGTTTATCGTCTTTGGACTTTTTTGCCAAGTCGAACAGGCTACCCTTCTTCTCCAAAGTTGCAGTGTCTTCCAAGTCCAAAGGGAAATCCACCATGGAAGCGAGCTTCTCTTGTTTCAGTTCCTCTGTCAGCTCCATTGACATCAGGGTATTGAGTGCCTCCATTCTCGTTGTCTCAGGAAGGGTTGTCATCAGGGTATTGAACTTACTCACCATCTCCTGGAAGCTGATGTCTTGCTTAAAGGGTTTTGCATCCTTGAGCAGGTAGGAACCATCTGTGTAGCTTCTTGTTTCCTGTCTCGTGGTTCCGTAGGTGTCACGGTCAGGATAGAAGATTCTCTCATCCTTCTTTGCCAAGGTGATCTGTGCTCCAATTTTCAGGTGATCTCCATCCATTACTGATGGAGGAAATACTGAGAGTTTGTGCATGATCTCGAATGGCATGTGAATGGTTTTGTTGTCAACTGTAATTGAATACTTGTTGTCGAAGTAATTGGTAACGATACCAATGTGTTTTGTATAATTGTTCATAATTTTAAATGTTTGTTTCTTTATTTACTTTATTGATATTGGTGTCTTATTCCCATGTGGGAGATGCTGCTGGGTATTCTGCCCTTTCCTTTGGTTGGTCAGGCTGAATGTCTGACCCAGTCTGGATTGACTGTTTTGGCGAGGAAGAGACCTCTTACCATGTTGGCACCATTTCTGGTGAGCTTGTTGGTTGTTTGCATGAATGTCATGCCTCTTGTGATGACGTCATCTATGAGGATGATGTTTTTGCCGGCAACGTCGCTTGTCTTGATGTTGAAGTTCTCTGCCGGGTTTGTCTTCTTGCCTGTGATGTGGCCTGATTCCTGGTCCTGGATTGGCAGGATGGTATGGTAGTCGCAGGCAATTCCTGTTTCCTTCTCGATGAAGGCTGCGAGCTTTTGGTAGCGGCAAGCTGTCTTGTGGTGGGTGGATGCTGGTATGAAGCATACTCTCCAGTTGTTGCCACCCAGTTCTTTTTTGATTTCCTTGATGTGTTCTACGATTGTGTTCATCAAGCTAAGGCTGCAGTAGCCGTTTTTGAAGTCGTAGATGACTTGTCTGTCACTCTCTTGCTTCATTGTTGCGGAGTATCTCTTTGGGAGGTATTCCATGATGTAATTATATGTATAGCTCATATCATTTGATATTAATGGGTTAAACAACTTGTTCTTGTTTTCGTTTGCAAAAGTACTGTGGGATTTTGAAATGATATTTCACTCACTCATTTTTCCCGTTTTGCCTTCTATTATTGCTATTTAATGTTTGTATTCAATAATGTCGCTAACTACTTAACCATAGCGGCTTTGGTTTTTCTGGGTGCAAAGGTAGGGGTCTATAGTGAAATTATATTTCACTGGCTCATTTTTCCCATTTTTTGTTATTTAGGCATACTTTCTATACCTTATTATATATAGAACTCATACATTTTCCTTCATTTCTTGAGCTTTTAGCTGTTTGTTGTTGAGTAGCCTGGAGGGCATGAATCTTAGGAGGTGCGGGGTGATATAGAGAAAGCTTTCTTCGTGGTTTGGTGTTTCTTTTTTCTCTCTTCTCTTATTTTCCTCGGTACAGCAGGGTAATTCATCATGGGTTCTTCTTAGTGATACGTTTTTGTGGAGTGCTGAAATAGGCTTCTTTATGATGAAATCATCTTGTTTTTCTGTATTTTTGGGGTGTATTGGTATAAAATCTAACGTAAAGTTGGCTCTTTCTAATATTTTTTGTACTTTTGTCTCATCGTATTAAAGAACTTAAATGTATGAAGATGAACTGGTATATTTTTAAAGGAGGATTGAACAAGAGAACTGTTCAGGCTATCCTTTTGATTTGTGTGGGTACTGCTGTGGCATCTGCACAGGTTTACTGGTTCTTTTACTTTTGCTTTTCTCTTCTTTGGGTGTTGGCTTTTTATGTGACTGATAGGGTCGGTATTTGTATCACAGATGTGAACGAAATGCTTCTGATGACAATAAATTCTGAGCATGATAAGAAGGAGAAGGCGCTTTATATGACTACTTTTGCAATTAACAATGAGTATTTCCTGGACGATTACTATGCCAAGGAGAAAAACATAAAAAAATAACTATGTATAATTTTAATACATCAATACATCGATTGTTACATGACAAGCTGATATCATCATTTACTCACCATAAGCTTGAAGCTCTTTCTTTATTTACTGTTGGAGACATTAAGGCTATGGGAATGGAAAAGTTGTCTGCAATGCCAAGGATAGGAAAGAAGATTGTCTATGATGTGAAGCATGTCTTTGCTGCTATTGAATCTCAAGATCCCCTCTTGGAGGTAAAGCGATATTGTAGTGATGAGGTCATACAGAAGATGGATATCTGTTATGCGCATTTATGTGAGAATGTCGAAGATGGCAAGGAATTTCAGGCAATATTCCCTTCCTCGTTAGAAATACTGAAGCTTATTTGTATAAATGAATCTAATTTGATGGAGATGGTGGATAATTATCCTCAGGCTGCTTCATGCTTATATATCTATTTGGTTTGTTTGAAATCTTTGATTCTGGATGATCGCAATGACTTTTATTATTCGGTCAAAGATAGTGCTATGCAGTATCGTTATCAAGTGGGTAGTAAGGCCTTAGGGATGATACTTTATTCCCATCTTTCCAATAAGAGCAGGCTCTTGTTGGAATCGCATTATTCGGTCATGGAAAAGTTCTTTGGTGCAAATGACTTTATCCAGTTGCATCCTTTCATAGAGGATAGGTTGACGTATGAATTAGGTTTATCAGAAATATACTCTACTCGGAGCCTAGACAAAGAGTTCTGTTATGATATAGAATTTAAGCTTAATCATCCCTTGAATTCTTATTACTCTTTTTCTTTGCTTACACATTTCGTAGATGCATATACATCTTTGGACTTTGAACATTCAGGTCAATGTACTATTGGATTGTTTCCTTTCATGTCGGATAAAAGCGTATCCTTTGTTACAGATTTTCATCAGGTAAATGGTTATTATCCGATGTTCACTCTTTTTTCGGATTATCTGCAGTTTGGAATGTGGAATGAAGGAAGGAAAGTTTCCTTAGAATATAGAGGAATCGGTAGAAAAAGAAAAACTTCTCAGGAGTTGAGGAAAGAATATCATATAACGCCGTATATACTTAAAAATTATCTTTCCCACCCAATGGTGAAGAGTACTGACCCAATTATACTGGATGAACATTGGAAATGTTATGACTTTTTGTATGAAATGCCGTTCATAGGATTCTTTTCGCCAATTTGCAGAAGTATCTTGGAAAAGGAGCGTTTGCAGACGGATGCCATTGGGTTGATGGAACTTATATTTTTGAGGAACCCTGGCTATCCTTCAAACAAGCAGTTTAGAAAGTTCGAATCTAAAAACAGATTCATATTGGTGAATGCAAGTCTTTTTGATACTGATGAAATAGCTAAGCTAGTTACTAAAATGAAAGAACTGCTGGCTATCAATCGTTTCACAGATGAACATTATCAGGCAAGTATGTTTTTAAAGGAGCTGGATGTTCAGAAATTAGGTGGTAAAGAGCATTTTCTATCTTTCTTTACTTATCTGATGTTGGAGACCTTTGGTTTGGAAGTGGATGATGAAGGTGGCTTCGTGGCTGAGAGAAACAAAGTTTCCGTTACTTCTGAGCTGTTGGAGATTTTGAAAGAAAGAGGCAAACCTATGAGAGCGGAGGAAATGAGAGACATTTTTCATAGAAGGTGTCCTGCTTATCGTCATCTTACCGTTAATACCATCCGCGTTTATTTGAATAAAATGGAGGGGGTAAAATCCCTTGGACTGTCAGGCTACTATGGGTTGGCGTCTTGGGAGCATATCTATTGGGGAACGATGGTAGACAAGATTTATGAGGTATTGTCTCTTGCTGGCAAACCATTGCCGCTCAGCGACATTTATCAGCAAGTAAAGGTGTTTTTCCCGAATTCGACGAAATCGTCCATGGAAAGTAGCATGAGACTGGATGCAAGGCATCGGTTTAAATATGACGTGGAGAGGCATGCGTATGTTTTGGTGGATCATGCCCTCTAACCACCATATTCCTGCAATCAAATGGTTGCAGGAATATGGTGGTTAGCTTCTGTATGGGTGATAAACTGCCTGCGACAGAATTATAAGTAAAAAGATGTGATAGTATGGTATTGATTCTCAGTACTATCACATCTGTTCGTATTTTCATCCCATGTGGGATTAAAAAACTGCTGTATCTAAGACAAGAATTATCAGCTTTCTTTATTTTGCATGCCAATTTGTTCACTTAACCATAGTTTGACTGTAAAAAAATCATTCAGTAGAGCACTTAGGTGTTCTTTCACGTTGGGCAAATCTTTGGGTAGTATACATTGGCGTTTGGAATGGAGAACAAATTTCTGTTCTTCTTCCTCTATGCAGTAAACAATGGTTGTTCCACTATAGTTGTTGATTGTGTTAATTGCCTTACGTACATTAGACATTTGTTCTAGATCATCCAATGGAACAATATACCACTTTGGATCCCAAATATTAATGAAGAAACTCTCGTTGCTGGCATCAATGATGAAATGTTCTCCATGATACTCAAAATATAAGCGGTTTTCGTCCTCTTCTTCAACAGATACCTCACAGTTTAACTGCTTCAGTAGCTCAATGCACAAATCCCTGGTGTGTGGAGGTTCTTCCTGCTTTTCTTCTTGCTGCATGTCTGCGGAATCCTCAGATTGCGTACAGCCGTCTGTCTCTTGTTCTGTAGCTTTTGTTTTTCTACGAGAAAAGAAGTAGATACAAGCTACAATCACAATCGTTGAAATAATAGTCTCCATATGCATTGTTTTTATTTGATGTTTTTTTCCAATAACTCTGCTATCTTTCTGAAAAATGGTTTTAAAAGAATGCATCCAAAACTTCCTCAAACACATCATTCGGACTCACTCTATTGAAGAGATTCATGGAGGTGTTGAGCTTCATCACGTCAACTCCGCTTCCCATGATGTATTCGATGTCCTTACCCTTGTGGAGCAAGAGCGCCTTACAGCATTCACGGAGTCTGTCACCCAGAATCTCATGTTCAATATAGGCTCTGGCTTCACCCTCGCCATCCAAACCATAGTAGTTTGCGTTGTAGCTATGACCAAGTCCTTTCTGCTGTGGGAAGATATACCATATCCAATGGCTTTGCTTTCGTCCTTCCTTCAGTTCTCTCAAAGCCTGGTTATAGGCAAACTCCTGAGCATCCAGGAAACGTAAGAGATCATAGTGTGGCTGCTGAACCTTTGGCCATCCGATGATGTCCCAGAACTCAGAAGGAAGGCACACATTCTCAAGATCGTAACATCTTTCAAACAGAGGAGCTATCTCTTCTGGAGAATATCCGGCGATGCCGCAACCAATCAATGTCACAAAGAATGTTTTGTCAGGGTGATTCTTGGCAAACTCGATGAATTCATCCACATCCTTTTTCATAGCTTCCATACCACTCATTGAATCGATGGCGTAACTCATTCCCTGCAAACCATGTCCCTGACCTCTGATGGCACCGAACTTCTCCAGGGCAGTCTTTGCCGCACCACCATCATGATATCCCATGGCGTTAGAACCGAATACAAAGATTTCACCGGCGGCAAGACGGCTGATGAGATGAGGGGTAACGCGAGTCTCTGGATTATTAGGCGACTTATCCAGTTTAGCAAGCTCTTCTGCTTCCACCACAGGAACCATCTTCTTCCATTCCTCCAGGAACTCTTTCATGTCGTATTTTAGATTTTGGAGTTCAGAAGGCTTATATACGCCACTTTTAGCCACGTATTCTGCCACCTTCTTCTTCACCGTTGCCTCGGTCTTGAACTTTGCCATTTCCTTTGGATTTAACTTAAAGGTAAACGACTTATAGGTCTTCTTACCGTTGACCATTTCAAACTTGATAACTGAAATCTTTACTTCCTTACTCATTTTTATTATCTTTTAGTTATCTATTAATACCATTATTCCTTGAAAGGTAAACATGGCTGACTATTCTCTCCAGTTTATGAACGATGTTACTTCTGAGAGTTAGAGACATAAATTCGTTTTGGGTATTTACCAAGTACGAACAATGTAACTGGGCAAATCCAAACCTCCTTTGTGAATCCCTCTAAATTGGAAACCTTGTATGTTGCACCACCAAAGATTCTGTAATATTGTCTGGTAAGACAGATATCAGTAGATTCTTTCTGTTCGTAAGATACACGTACAGTGACCAATCTAGACTTGAAAGTCTCCAGCAGATGGTTGGCTCCTGCTACCATCTGCAAGTTATGATGGTGCCCAGCCCAAGGCATTTTAATATACCATAGGCTATCACTCTCTTTTTCGAAAGTAAGAACATACTGACGTGTGCTCAAAGACTTCACCATAGCCTTTACTAAAGTGACAAGCAATTTAAAATAGTTCATTCTCTTATTCTTTGTTTTGTTTGTAATTAATCGATTATTAATTATTTATACTAAGAGTTGGTCAAGTCGTATAGGTTCTGTAACTTTGTAAATTACAGCATCTACAGTATATATGAATACTGTGCTTGATCTATATATGGACATCTTTAACGATGTAGTTGTTTATTCTGTTGCAAAGTTAACAAAAAGTTTCGAGAAAATACTCTTTGAGGTGATAATTTTATTCATGGTGATACCAAGAAGATAAATTTCACCGCAATGGAGAGGTTTGGCTCGTATGTTGAGCAGACCTATTGCAACGCATTCGGCGTGAAAAAGTCGAATGCATTGGTTAGCTCAAACTTTTTGTATCACTTGCCAAGCCCTTTTTGGTGAACTTGGAAGATGGCTATAGCCATTGATTCCAGTTACATCAGCAAAGCTGGCAAGACGATTCCATATATTTCTCTTTGTTCTTTTTCAATGGCTTAGCAACAAGCCTGCATTTGAGGTATCATGCTGTCTATAGACGGATGATTCAGGAACTTGGATCTGTGCCCGATATGCCACTTGTTGCAGTAGTTGCATTTGTAGGCTGTTATCTCCCTGGAATCATATGGGTGGTTGATCTGCCATTGGGCAATAGCCTTTTGTGCAGCTTCTTCATTTTTGTACCCCATTTTCTTCTTGAGGACTAATTCATGGGTGATAGGATCTTTCTTCCATTTCCAGTGGGTGGATTCGCCTCTTCTTGTGTTTCTTGCCTTTTCCTTCTGTCCGATGTTGTACAGTTGGAAGGCTGTGGCTCTGTCCATCCAGTATTTCTCCCTGTTACTGGTTTTGTAGCCTTCATCCTTCTTGTGCATCCGGTGATAGGCCTGGCACATTCTTTTCTCCACGATGCGTCTTACCTTTTTGGAGTCATGGGGAGCTTCCGTCTCAATGTCGAAGTTACGGAGCAGCATTCCTTTCTTGAACTTGAGCTTCTCCTTGAAGATTTTCTCGGTCTCTTTCTTGAAGCGTACATCCTGGCCATTCAGGACAACTCTGTTTCCATCCATTTTCACCAGCATGGATGTGAGCTCTTTCTCTTTTACTGCTTCCAGGTTCATGAGCTTCTGGATGGCTTTCAGCACGCTCTTGACGTTGAAGTTCACTCCAATGATGCTGTCTCTGATGTACTTGATCAGGTAGTGCTCTTCTAATGTACTCTCATTGGATCGCAGATATCGTCCCAATGTTGTTAGATTCTCTGAATAGTTCCAGCTGTCAATCTTTCCGTAGCGTACTAAGGATGATTCCCAGCTAGTTAAAATGTTCTTAATCTCAATTTCCATTACTCTCATAATTTTAATGTGCTCCTAACTTTAACCATAGGTGCTTTGGTTTTCTGGGTGCAAAGGTAAGAGTATATAGTGAAATGATATTTCACTGGCTCATTTTTCTTGTTTTTTGTCTTTTTGGCATACTTTCTCTACCTTTTTATATCCATGAATCATGCATTTTCCTTTATTTTACTCTGTTTATTGTTGAATTCGCTTCTATTGCGATGGATGCAGATAGTTAATAGAGTTAAATTTTTTGGTTGGAAATGGCTAAATATTTAAGAATAATTGGCTTGCATATCTCGAAAAATAGTAGTAACTTTGCACCCGCTAAGAAAAAGTTAATTTTCGGTTAAGAAAAGTGAATAATTGTTTAGTAGAGTTCTTTAACTTATTGATAATCAGAATAGTCTTATAAGGTCGAGTACGAGACCATCGTCCACTACAATAAGGATTAAGACCTAACACACTTCATCCACGCATCGTTTGTTAAAAGAGCTGTACGAGACCATCGTCCACTACAATAAGGATTAAGACTGCAATCTCTGTTTTGTTTCATTCAGAAACTGCTTGTACGAGACCATCGTCCACTACAATAAGGATTAAGACCATAATGAGCATATGGTTTCCGTCTTGCATTACAACTGTACGAGACCATCGTCCACTACAATAAGGATTAAGACATGTGAATACTGTCATAAACAGCAATCACTTGTTGACCGTACGAGACCATCGTCCACTACAATAAGGATTAAGACTCCATTCCTCCAAGATAACCACGAGCATAAGCTAGAGTACGTGACCATCGTCCACTACAATAAGGATTAAGACTTGCATTGAATGTTGCAATATCCGAGACTAATAAGTCCCAGTACGAGACCATCGTCCACTACAACAAGGATTAAGACAAACTGATTCCAAATTAAAGCTATAATTGTTTCCATAGTACGAGACCATCGTCCACTACAATAAGGATTAAGACAGAGTAATAGCAACTCTATTATAAGTTTCACACTCAGTACGAGACCATCGTCCACTACAATAAGGATTAAGACTTATCGCCAAGTTCTACAACAGGAGCACCATCATCATGTACGAGACCATCGTCCACTACAATAAGGATTAAGACACATCTTCTACGGGGCGGCTATATTAACTATTATTATGTACGAGACCATCTTCCACTACAATAAGGATTAAGACGCGGATATTAGAGAAACGCTTAGCGTTCCCGTAATTTGTACGAGACCATCTTCCACTACAACAAGGATTAAGACTCATCTGCCTTATTGGCATTAATTCTTTCAATAACGTACGAGCCCATTGTCCGCTACAACAAGGGATAATCCCTGTTTGATAGTATCTATGTATTTTATTATTGATGGCGTTTTTCTGCTAAATGCATTTTTTTTATATAAACCAAAAAGGAAATTCAATCATTAACAAAAGATTAACGCTTCGACGTGTTGTGATTTTAAAGAATGTTGTATCTTTGCAGCATACAATCATCAAGAGCAGAAAAATCGAGACTGGCGGCTTCTTTATTTGAAGGACTGATGATGGTAATTTCGTCCATCGGTGGTTAAAATGTGAAACGTTGGATTGCGGTGGAAGGTCATAGCTACGTTCCTACTTTGTCCACCAATGTTTTGCATGGTAGTTGGATATTGGTCAGAATTGAGCTGATAGAGAAGTGCCAACTGCATTTAAGAAAGGTTGCTCCCAAGTATGTACGACTAAATGTAGGATATACTTGCATAGTGGCAAATGAGTACTAACCTTGTTGCTTACATCAACCTTTCTACCTTTGGTTTGGGAAAGAGTAGTGTCACTTCTCAACTAAGTAGGTGTAGTGTTCATACTCTTACATCTGGCCAAAGGTTCTTTATTCTTCATTTGCTTGGTGGGCTTGAATGGTTTTGGTGTGCATCGATTTAGTGGATTTTTTTGTTTTTGATATGCTTGCTTTTGAGCAGTCCATTCTATAGGGTACACCTAAATGTGGCATACCCTAAGAATAGACCTTTTCAGTTCTTAGATAGTTGAATATAGAGTGATGATAGTTTACTTTGAATTCTGGGTTCTGTATAGTTATTACTAAACACCTGCGACAAAATTATAAGCAAAAATATGGGCTAGTCTGCATTCTCATTTAGATTGTCAATGATGCTTTTCAATGAGTTTTGGCAATCTTGGCACAATCCGTTTTTCATGTAGAAAGTATTCTTGCTATGAGCATCCTGCATCAGGCACTTCGGGGCATTCTTCTTGCAATGCGGCAAGCCACGAGAATGCAGGAATTCATGGATTGTTACTTTCCATAAGTCATCCTTTCGTTTCAATCGGAAGGTTGAAACCACACAGGCGTCACCTGGCCGGAAACTCAATCCCATGATTCCATAATTGCATTGTCCATGAATAGAAGTAGAGATGTCTTGATGCGTCAAACCTATCGTTACGATTTCATCATTACCTCCATGCTCTTCATGCAACATTTTCAGGATTCCCCCAGCCCAATACCTGTTTCTTGGTTTGTA
>NZ_JBBNGE010000005.1:0-109146 GCF_040095255.1 Segatella sinensis
CCGATCGCCCTGAAAGGGCAAAAGCTTTCAATTTCAAAGCTTTTGCCCTTTCAGGGCGACTTTTTTGTATTTGTTCTAAAACCCAGGGCGATGCCCTGGGCTAGGAGCTTCTGCCCTTTCAGGGCGTATTGGCTGTGACTAATGACACACCCTCCTATTTTACTCTTCCAATCTGAGGAATGCCTTCGGCAGGTAATCGATGAGATCGCTGGCGATGAGGCTTTCCTTGCCCAGGTCCTTGATGGCGAGGTCGCCGGCAAGACCATGAAGGTACATGCCGATGCGGGCAGCATCTGCCTGCTTGTAGCCGCGAGCCAGAAGAGCGGTGATGATGCCTGTAAGCACATCGCCACTGCCCGCCGTAGCCATACCGCTGTTGCCCGTAGAGCAGAACTCCACCTTACCATCCGGATGACAGAGGGCAGAGAAATGTCCCTTCAGCAGGATGTAGCCGTGCAGACGGTCGGCAAGCTCGCATGCCTTGAAGAGGCGCTCGGTGCAGTTGCTGCTGGTGATGCCAGCCAGACGGTCAAGCTCCCTAGGATGTGGAGTGAAGATGAGGTTCTTAGGCAACTGCTGCATCCAGGCACGGTGACTGGCAAGGATGTTGAGTGCATCGGCATCCACCACAACCGGACAGGTGCATCTTCTGAGCTGGGCAATCAGGGCGATGGCTGTCGCCTCGCTGGTTCCCAGTCCCGGACCGATGCCCATGGCATGGTAATCTTCCGTATCTACCGGTTCGCTGAAGATGGTTTCCTCCGTATCCATCTGCAGTACCGCCTCGGGCACGGAAATCTGCATGATCTCGTAGTTTCTCTTAGGCGTATGGGTAATCACCTTTCCCACACCCGTTCTGAGGCAGGCTCTGGTGGCAAGGACCGAAGCGCCCGACATGCCGTAGCTGCCTGCGATGAGGAGTGCCGTGCCCATACTGCCCTTGTGGGCGAAGTCGCCGCGAGGCTTCAGGAGCTGGCGGATGTCCTTCTCCTCAAGGATGCTACAACGGCTCTCGGTGCGCTGGATGAACTCTGGAGAGAGTCGGATATCAAGCACCTTGATTCTGCCCAGGTACTGCTGGTTGTCTGCCATCATCATCGACAGCTTCTTCTGCTGCAGGGTGAGGGTGAGGTCGGCACGGATGATGTTGGCTCTGATGTTGTAGGAATTGTCCTCGCTCATCAGGCCGGAAGGCAGGTCGATGCTCACGATCTTTGCCGCACTCTGGTTGATGTATTTCACCATGGCAGCGAATCCGCCCGCCAGCGGCTTGTTGAGTCCGCTGCCGAAGAGACCATCCACCACGAGCATTCCCGCCTCGAGCTGAGGAGGGTCGAAGTTGACGGTAACCTCTGTAAACTGCTTGACGCGCTTACCCTCGATGAGTCGTTTCTTGTTGGTGGCACAGTCGGCAGAAAGCTTGTTGTGCACATTGAACAGGAATACACTCACCCCATAGCCGTCTTCGCTGAGGAGGCGTGCCACGGCAAGTGCATCACCACCATTGTTTCCCGGACCGGCGAAGACCACGACCGGCGTTCTGTTAGACCATTCCTGCTCGATGGCACGTGTGAGCGCCTTTGCCGCCCTTTCCATCAGGTTGAGCGATGTGATCGGCTCATGCTCAATGGTGTATTTATCCAGCTCATGTATCTGAGCACTAGTGAATATTTTCATATATTAATGTATTTTATGTCCGATTATCTGATTATTTTAATGCAAAAGTACTAAAAAAAGTCGATGAATGGATGAAGTTTCACGATTTTTTCGTAATTTTGCAGAAAATATTATATCATCAAGACTATGGGCATAGTAAAAATCAAGGATAAGACCTTCAAAACCTCCATTCCAGAGGCAGATATTCTGAAGAAGGTACAGGTCGTAGCCGACCGATTGAACCGGGATTATGCGGACAAGACTCCGGTGTTCCTGGCTGTGTTGAATGGTTCGTTTATCTTCGCTGCCGATCTGATGCGAATGATTACGGTACCAAGCGAGATTTCTTTTGTGAAGTATGCTTCCTACGAGGGTACCAGTTCTACCGGCAGCATGAAGACCCTGATGGGTCTGAACCAGGATCTTACCGGTCGCCACGTGGTGATCGTGGAGGACATCGTGGATTCCGGCTTTACCATGGCTCACATGATCGAGGATCTGAAGAAGAAGAATCCAGCCAGCATCGAGATCTGCTCGCTCCTCGTGAAGCCGGGCAATCTGAAGGTGGATCTGGACATCAACTATGCCGTAATGGAAATCCCTAACGATTTCATCGTAGGGTATGGATTAGATTATGACCAAGAAGGCAGAAACCTCCGCGACATCTACACGATAGTAGAAGAATAGGGGGTGAAGCATGTGGGAGACACAACATAAAACAATTTATATATAAAGGTAAAAATGAAAAATATCGTAATTTTCGGTGCTCCAGGTGCTGGTAAGGGTACACAGAGCGACAAGATGATCGAGAAGTATGGTCTCGGTCACATTTCAACAGGTGACGTACTTCGTAATGAAATCAAGAATGGTACAGAGCTCGGCAAGACTGCCAAGGGCTATATCGACAATGGTCAGTTGATTCCAGACGAGTTGATGATCGACATCCTCGCAAGCGTATATGACAGCTTCGGCAAGGATCACGCAGGTGTGATCTTCGACGGTTTCCCACGTACCACTCCACAGGCTGAGGCTTTGAAGAAGATGCTCTCTGAGCGTGGTCACAAGATTGCTGCCATGATCGAGCTTGCCGTTCCTGAGGATGAGCTGATGGCTCGTCTGCTCAACCGCGGTAAGTTGAGTGGCCGTTCTGATGACAACGAGGAGACTATCAAGAAGCGTCTGAACGTATATCATACACAGACTGCTCCTCTCATCGACTGGTATGAGAAGGAGGGTATCCACCACCACATCGAGGGTCTCGGAACTGTAGATGAGATCTTTGCTCGTGTTTGCAATGTGATCGACAACTTGTAATCAAGATATAATAATCTTCCCCGCAAGGCTGCGGGGAAGATTTATTCATTAAAAAAAGAAGAATCTTCCGTTCAAAAGAAGAAGATTCAACGTTCAAATTAAAAAGAAAAATCAATGGCTGAATCCAATTTCGTAGATTATGTAAAGATCAACTGCCGCTCTGGTAAGGGTGGTAAAGGCTCCATGCACCTGCGCCACGTGAAGTACCAACCGAATGGTGGACCTGACGGTGGCGATGGCGGACGTGGAGGAAGCATCTATCTTCGCGGCAACCACAACTACTGGACCTTGCTGCATCTGAAGTATCAGCGCCACTTCTTCGCCGAGCATGGTGGCAATGGAGGACGTGACAAGTGCCACGGCACTGATGGTAAGGACATCTATATCGATGTGCCTTGCGGTACCGTGGTGTATAATGCCGAAACCGGTAAGTTTGTCTGCGACGTGGCTTACGACGGTCAGGAAGTACTGCTCCTGAAGGGCGGACGCGGCGGACTGGGTAACTTCCAGTTCCGTACCTCTACCAACCAGGCTCCACGCTATGCGCAGCCAGGTGAGCCGATGCAGGAGATGACCATCATCATGGAGCTGAAGCTCCTTGCCGATGTGGGTCTTGTGGGTTTCCCTAATGCCGGAAAGTCAACCCTGCTCTCTGCCGTATCCAGTGCCCGTCCAAAGATAGCCAACTATCCGTTTACCACCCTTGAGCCATCGCTGGGAATCGTGGATTACCGCGACCACCAGAGTTTCGTGATGGCAGATATCCCGGGTATCATCGAGGGAGCGAGCGAAGGAAAGGGCTTGGGACTGCGATTCCTGCGACACATCGAGCGCAACTCGCTGCTCCTCTTCATGGTTCCGGGCGATACCGACGACATCAAGAAGGAATACGAGGTGCTGCTGGGCGAGTTGAAGAACTTCAACCCAGAGATGCTCGACAAGCATCGCGTGCTCGCCATCACCAAGTGTGACCTGCTGGACGAGGAGCTCATCGAGATGCTGAAGGAGACCCTGCCAACCGATCTTCCGGTGGTATTCATCTCATCAGTTACCGGACAGGGCATCCAGGAACTCAAGGATGTGCTCTGGAAGGAGTTGAATTCAGAGAGCAACAAGCTGCAGGAGATTACTTCAGAAGATACTCTTGTTCACCGTGACAAGGATATGAGCCGCTTCCAGCAGGAACTCGAGGCTGAGGGCGAGGACATCGTGGAGTATGTCGACGAGGATGAAATCGAGGATGTAGATGACTTAGATGATTTCGAATATGAATAAGGAATATCATATCGCTGAGGGCGTCACAGCTTTCTCTACCACCCGAAAGGGAGGAGTGAGCCAGGGCAACTACAGCGAATTCAATATCAATGACTATTGCGGCGACTGCGCCGAACACGTGGCAGAGAACCGCAGGAAGCTGGCGGATGAGCTGGGCATAAGCATCGACCATATCATCCTGCCGCATCAGGTGCATGGAGTAGAGGTCCGTCAGGTGGCAGGAGATTATTTCTCAATGCCTGAGAACATCCGCAAGATGATTCTCGAGGGCGTAGATGCCGTGATGACCAATGAGAAGGGCGTATGCATAGGCGTTTCCACCGCCGACTGCATCCCAATCCTGCTCTATGACGAGGAGCACCATGCCGTGGCAGCCATCCATGCCGGATGGCGAGGCACGCTGGCACGCATCGTCCACAAGACCATCCAGGAGATGGCTTTCGCCTATCATACGGAGCCAAAGAAGCTGAAGGCAGTGATTGGTCCGGGAATCTCGCTGGAGCATTTCGAGGTAGGCGATGAGGTGTATGAGGCTTTCGAGCAGGCAGCCTTCCCGATGGAAGAGATTGCCGAGCAGCGCCCCAATGCCGCCTTCTCGGTAGATGTTGCCGAGCGTGAGCGCCTGGCTGCAGAAGGAAACATCGTGCAGCCGCTGAAGTGGCACATCAACCTGCCGCTCTGCAACAAGCAGATCCTGCTGCATTGCGGTGTGGCTGAGGAGAATATCCAGGATTGCGGCATCTGTACCTTTGCCCATAGCGACGAGTTCTTCTCGGCAAGAAAGCTGGGCATTGAGAGTGGCAGAATCTATACCGGCATTCTGATGAAGTAAGTTTTCAAGATAACATCCATTTTTCTCTTTTCTATGAACGAAGAGGGAAAAATGGATGTTTTTATGTTTTAAGATTTAATGGTTAAATTTAAAAAATGAATCTAAAAGAATAGAGAATGATTGTAAACAGTAGATTAAAAAGAAGAATCGGGCTGGCTGCCGTCTCGGGAATGCTGATGCTTTCGCTGAGCAGTTTCATGCCCGCCAAGAATGAGTTTACTGCCGCCGAGCAACAGCAGGTGAGCATCGCAACGCCAGGTCTCTTTGCCCAGAGTCAAGCCTTCAATGTTGACTTTGAGATATTCCGTGCCAAGGAATATTCATTCCCGCTTCCTGTGGGCAAGGCTAGCCTTATCAATGGCAACAGCGTGATGCGCATCTCTACTGCCAAGGGCGATGCAGTGAAGGCGATGTTTGATGGTTATGTGCGTCTCTCGCGCAAGACCGAATCGATGGGCAACGTGATCGTGATCCGCCATGACAACGGTCTGGAAACCGTGTATGCCAACAATGCCGAGAACCTGGTGAAGGTGGGACAGTCGATAGATGCCGGACAGACCATCGCCATCGTGGGCACCCGAGAGGGAGAGACCTATTGCGATTTCTCCATCATGGTGAACGGTGCGCGCATCAACCCGGAAACCATCATCGAACTGAAGAGCCATAAGCTCCGCCGGCAGACCGTGCAGTTCCGCAAGGAGGGCAACCGTATCGGCGTCAAGGTGATTGGTGGCAAGGACTCCTCCGTTTCCAAGAACGATAAGAATGATAGAAACAATAAGGAAACAAATAAGAAATCGGGAAGCAGCCGTGGCGATCACGCCATGACCCTCGACCCCGACGAGGTGTACGACCCGTTTACCATCACCAACACCTTCCTGCTCGATCTGGAGAAGATAGAGGAGAAGGCATGGGCATATCCATTGCCTGATGCCCGTGTCATCAGTCCATACGGAGGTGCCCGCCGTCACTCGGGTGTGGATTTGAAGACCAAGCCTAACGACGAGATTTATGCCGCCTTCGATGGCGAGGTGGTTGCCTCGGGACCTTACTACGGCTATGGCAACTGCATCCGCATCAAGCATGCCTACGGCTTGGAAACGCTCTATAGCCATCAGAGTAAGAACATGGTGAAGCAGGGGGATAAGGTGAAGGCAGGCCAGGTAATCGGTCTTACGGGCCGCACTGGCAGGGCCACCACAGAGCATCTCCATTTCGAGGTGTCTTTCGGCGGCAAGCGCCTGGATCCAGCCATCATCTTCGACCACAGCAATCACAAGCTCAAGGCAGCCACCCTGCATCTTACCAAGGGCAAGGGCGTAAAGAGCGTGAAGAACTGATTGGTAAAAGCAGCAATAGCTTATCTTGATTTGACTTGCTGCAAAATAAAGCAAAGAGGGTGTGTCATAAGTCCTATGACACACCCTCTTATATTTTCCCTTAAGGCTAATTGTATTTTCCCTTAAGGCTAAATATATTTTTCCTTCTTATTTCTTCTTCTGCGATTTACGGTTGGCTCTCTGTTGGCGATACTTTGCCTTCTGACGGGCAGAGCCGCTTCCGTGAGCACCCGTGATGTACTTCTTCTTCTTGGCCTTGGTCTTCACCTTGTCGTCGTCGTCCTTCTTCGGACCGCCGCCGCCCTTGAAAACCATGCCACCCATGATAATATCGTCAATATCGCTCATATACCTTTTATATTATATAAATTAATGATGGAAGAGGCGAACGTGAGTAAACGCCATGGCGATGCCGTACTTATCGCATGTATCGATAACATTATCGTCACGGATGCTACCGCCTGCTTCTGCTATGTATTCAACACCACTCTTGTGAGCACGCTCGATGTTGTCGCCGAATGGGAAGAAAGCGTCGCTACCTACAGATACACCCTTGTTCTGGGCAATCCAAGCCTTCTTCTCCTCGCGGGTCAGTGGCTCAGGTTTCTCTGTGAAGAACTGCTCCCATACGCCATCCTGCAATACATCCTCCCACTCATCAGAGATATAGACATTGATGGTATTGTCGCGGTCGGCACGGCGAATCTTCTCCTTGAAAGGCAGGTTCATCACCTTAGGACACTGGCGCAACCACCACTCATCAGCCTTGGAACCAGCCAGACGGGTACAGTGGATACGGCTCTGCTGACCGGCACCGATACCGATAGCCTGACCATCCTTCACGTAGCATACAGAGTTACTCTGGGTATATTTCAGGGTGATGAGCGAGATGATCAGGTCGCGCTTAGCCTCTGCAGTGAAGTTCTTGTTCTTGGTAGGGATATCCTCGAAGAGAGCTGGATCATCGAGCTTCACCTCGTTGCGTCCCTGCTCGAAGGTAACACCGAATACCTGCTTGTGCTCGATAGGAGCTGGCACGTAGTCTGGATCAATCTGGATGACGCAGTAGGTACCCTTGCGCTTCTCCTTCAACACCTTGATAGCCTCAGGGGTAAAGCCTGGAGCAATCACGCCATCGCTTACCTCACGCTTGATGAGGAGGGCTGTAGCCTCATCGCATACATCGCTCAGGGCAACAAAGTCACCGTAAGAGCACATACGGTCTGCACCACGAGCACGAACATAAGCGCAAGCCAAAGGAGAAAGTTCAAAATCTACGTCATCGCAGAAGTAAATCTTCTTCAATGTGTCGCTCAGAGGCAGGCCGATGGCAGCACCAGCAGGAGAAACATGTTTGAAACTAGCGGCAGCAGGCATTCCTGTAGCTGCCTTCAGTTCCTTGACCAATTGCCAAGAGTTGAAAGCATCCAGGAAGTTGATGTAGCCAGGACGGCCGTTGATAACTTCGATAGGCAGTTCCCTTCCGTCATCCATATAGATGCGAGAAGGCTTCTGATTCGGATTGCATCCGTACTTAAGTGCTAATTCTTTCATCTTAATTAAGAAATGTATTTAGAATTTGGTTGCAAAATTACAAAAAAAATATGAGAAAACCATTTTTTTCGTGCGAAATTCAAAAATAATCTCCCAAACATGACTCCGTTTCAAAAATATTGTGTACTTTTGCCCGCAGTTAGGAATGAAAAATGAAAATTTGAGAAATTAAAGGAATTGAGAATTAGAGGAAGGATAATCACAATGAAAAATGATTTGAAAATCCTCGCTGTAGCTTTGGAGAAGAAGCTAGGCAGGGAACACCTGCAGCACGAAGAGAAGCATAGAAACAACAAGTTGCTGCACAAGGTGTGGGAGATAATGAAAGGAAAGGAGAAACCTTCACAGCAGATACTCAACCGTCTGGCATTGCTTGCCGGATTCCAGAGCTGGGCTGATCTGCAGGGCGCATTGCACGGCACCGATGACGGGCTGACCAACTACAGCGCCGGAGAATAAGGAAATGCAGAAAGGGCATCCAATCGTGAGATCGGATGCCCTTTTTCTGATTCTAATTTTTAATAGGTAACTAAGAAAATTACTCAGCGCTCTTAGCGAGGGTCTTCTTCTCAGCGATACGAGCCTTCTTACCTGTGAGCTTACGCAAGTAGTACAACTTAGCGCGACGTACCTTACCGTGCTTGTTCACCTCGATAGAATCGATAGCTGGTGACTCGATAGGGAAGATACGCTCTACACCTACAGTACCTGACATCTTACGAACGGTGAAACGCTTCTTGTCACCATGACCAGAAATCTTGATAACTACACCACGATAGAGCTGGATACGCTCCTTAGTACCCTCGACGATTTTGTAAGCGACTGTGATAGTGTCACCTGCCTTGAACTCAGGGAACTTCTTGCCGGTTGCAAATGCTTCTTCAGCAACTTTAATCAAATCCATTTTTTTGTATAAAATTAAAAATTGTTTGTCGTTCCAACGCAACATGGCCGGGCAACACTTCTGCCCAGACAACAGCGGTTACGCCGAAAAGCGGGTGCAAAGTTACGACTTTTTCTCGTATCTCGCAAATTTTCAGTGGGTTTCTTCTCTTTTTTCTCGCAGATTTAACTATTTTTCTTTCTTGTCAACGTCTTTTCCCACAGATTTCACGGATTTCACAGATTTATTTTGTATCTTTGTACCCTGAAAAACAGAAAAGGTATGAAGAAAAAGAATAGTATGCAGATGATGCTTGCCTCCATGGCTCTGATGCTGATGGCAAGTCCAGCCTTTGCCCAGAAATTCAAGGTGGCAAAGGTGGAGAGAACCCGTTTATTGGTAGATAAAAAATGGGATGCACAGCCTGATGCTGAGGCTGCGAAGTTCATCGCCCCTTATCAGCACAAGGTGGATAGCATCATGGGACCTGTAGTGGGATCCGTGGCTCATGACATGACCCACCATCGCCCTGAGAGCGAGTTGAGTAATCTGCTTTCTGACATCCTGGTATGGGGTGGCAGACAGTTTAATGAGCAGCCTGTCTTCTCGGTGTATAACATGGGTGGCATCCGTGCTGACTTTGCCAAGGGCGATATCAACGTAGGCGATGTGAGCGAGGTGGCTCCTTTCGAGAACAAGATCTGTTTCCTCACGCTTACCGGCGAGAAGGTGCTTGAACTCTTCCAGCAGATAGCCCACCGTGGTGGCGAAGGAGTGAGCCATGCCGTAAGAATGGTTATCACCCGCGACGGAAAGCTGAAGGGCGTGACCCTGAACGGCGAACCTGTCGATCCAGCCAAGAGCTATCGCATAGCCACCCTCGATTATCTTGCCGAGGGCAACGACCAGCTTGTAGCCTTCAAGAGCGGTACCGATGTGGTGGCTCCTAAGGCGAAGGAGAACAATGTGCGCTACATCATCATGGACTATTTCCGTGAGATGAAGGCTCAGGGCAAGGTAGTGGAATCAAGAGTAGAAGGCCGTTGCGTAGTAGAATAGGGAGGACGAAGGTTTCCGGGGATTTGCAATCCCCGGAATGCAGATAGACTAACTAAATAAGTACAGAAATGAAACATACATTATTATATATAGTGCTGGCGCTGGCATCATTCACGCTGCAGCCGGCAACAGTACAGGCTGAAGTCCTGAAGGATTCAAAGGCCAAGAAGGAGGCAAAGGCGCAGAAGACTCCAAAGGTAGTGAAGCAGCTCGTGGTGCTCCATACCAACGATACCCACTCCTGCGTGATGCCTTACAATCTGAATCTCGCAGATACAGCTATGGCAAACCGTGGAGGCTACCTCCGCCGTGTGGCAATGATCAAGCAGGAACGCAGTCTGAATCCTGATCTTCTGCTCTTCGACAGTGGCGACTTCTCCCAGGGATCTCCTTACTATTCGCTCTTCAAGGGGGATGTAGAAGTGGGATTGATGAACGAGATGAAGTATGATGCAGCCACCATCGGAAACCATGAGTTCGATTACGGCATGGACAATATGGTGCGTCTCTTCAAGATGGCAAAGTTCCCGATCGTTTGTGCCAACTACGATTTCACCGGCACTGAGCTGGCGGATATTGTGAAGCCATACGTGATATTGCATCGCAAGGGACTCAAGATTGGCGTCTTCGGACTGGCTCCGCAGCTTGCCGGCTTGGTGAGTGAGAAGAATTACGGTTGCATCCAGTACCTGGATCCTATCCAGAAGGCGAACGAGATGACAGAGATCCTGAAGAAGAAGGAGAAGTGTGATGTCATCATCTGTATCTCTCATCTGGGCTGGAATATAGACGGCACGGATGATACCGAGGTGATTGCTGCATCCCGCCACATCGACCTGGTATTGGGAGGTCACAGCCACAGCCTCTTCCAGACGCTGAAGTACAGAACAGATCTCGATGGCAAGCAGGTGCCTGTAGATCAGAACGGCAAGGGCGCCATCTGGGTTGGCAAAATGACATTGGATATTGTGAAAAATAAATAAAACTTATACAAAGACAAAATACAAAAAGACTCCCCGAAAAGCTCGGGGAGTCTTTTTGTATTTTTTATATCATATCATGATATCTGTTATTCCTTGTTGGAAGAAGCATAGAGACCGATGCAGGCTCCGATGAAGCCACCGCTCTTCTGGGTGCTCAGGTTGCTGGCATCCACGCCCTTGGCAAGCAGCTGCCAGTCGCCACCTTCCTCTGCATAATAGAAATCGTAATATCTGTCATGACCTTCTACCTTCAGCTTCAGCTTGCCAGCCTTGATAGGAGCTGAGGCGATAGTGGCGTTGTTCTTCTCGGCACGGGTCAGGGTAATCATCAGCTTGCCCTTCTTCATGGTCTTGCCCAGTACGAAGTTGTGGTCTTCCTTCTGGAGAAGTGCCAAACCTGCTATCTCCTTGTCGTTGCGAGGAGTGAAGTTAATCTCTGTCTCAGCAGTGAAGGTTCCGTGCTGCTGGCGAGCCCAGATGGCAGACATCGGTTCACGCTTGTAGATATTGCCCGGCAAGAGATTGAACTTCAATTTGCCGTTTTCTACCTTATAGCAATCTACGAAGTCGCGGAGGAACATCCACCGAGGATTCAGATCCTTCAAACCTGCTCCATTGTCTGCTGTATCAAAATTATCCACGTAAGAGAAGTTTCCTGAAAACTCATTCTTTTCAGTTGGTTTCAAGCCAGCCTTCTCTCCAATGGTAGAGATAGGAGTATTCTTGGCAAGAATCTCTGGCCAGCCATTCTTCCAGGTTACCGGCAGAAGATAGGTGTCGCGACCTGTATTATACATATCTTCTTCGTATGGACGGCAAGCCAGGAATACAGCCCACCAGTTACCCTTTCCATCTTCTACTATGTCTGCATGACCAGCACTGGATACAGGGTCCTTGCGGTTAGGATCGAGTCCGGTACGCTGGGTAAGAATAGGGTTGTTTGGGCATTCCTCCCAAGGACCCATTGGGTTCTTGGCGCGGAGAATCACCTCGCTATGCCAACCGCCTGTACCACCTTCTGCACACATCAGATAATAGAACTTGCCCTTCTTGAATAGATGAGGACCTTCAATCCAGATAGGACGAGCCTCTACATGGGTTCCGCCACGCAGAATCTCCTTGAAATCGCCCTTGATGCTGTCGCCCTTCACATCGAATTCGAAGCAGCGGATGGCACGCTGACCCTCATAGTCGGCACCACCAGCTACCGGACCGTTATGCACGATATATCCCTTTCCGTTGTCATCGAAGAAGAAGCTAGGGTCGATGCCGTCAATCTTCTTCAGATAGATAGGTTCGCTCCAACCCTTGGATGGGTCCTTGGACTTGACGAAGAAGTTTCCGGCTCCCACGTTGGTGGTGATCATATAGAAGGTCTTGTTCTTCTTGTTGTAGCTGATGGCTGGTGCGAAGATGCCGGCTGATACTTGCTGTCCCTTCAGAGGCACCTGCGATTGGCGGGTGAGCACATGGCCGGCTGGAGTCCAGTTTACCAAATCCTTGCTGGTAGAGAGAGGCACACCTGGGAAGAAGGTGAAGGAAGAATTCACCAGATAATAGGTGTCACCTACGCGGCAGAGAGATGGGTCAGGATAGAATCCTGCCAGCACGGGGTTGTAATACTGATGCGTCTTGTCTATCTGGACATTGAATCGGGCATCATTGCCGGCATACTTGAAGTAGTCGAAGTCTGCTGTCTGTGCCTGCGCTCCTGCAGCAAGCATCATCGAAAGCGATAAGATTGCTAATTTTTTCATTATGATAGTTGATTTTTAAAGATTATACAATAAGATAAAAAAATGCAGCGGAAAGCCAGGTATGAGAATCCATACTGGTTTTTCCGCTGCAAAGTTACGGCTTTATTTGCAATCTTTCATTGTGAAATGTAACCAAGACTTTTTTCAAAGTTTCATAAAGCTTTGTTTTTGTTACATATTCTTTTTTCTATTGTGTATCATCTTTATTTCTTCATGGCATTCTGCATGTATTCTCTAGGAGAACAGCCAAAGAGGTTCTTGAACATGGTGCTGAAACTTGCGGAATTGGAGAAACCGCAAGCGTACATCACTTCAGTGATGCTTTGCTTGCCATCCTTGAGCAATTTGGCTGCCTGCTGCAGACGGATGTTGCGGATGAAGCTGTGTGGCGTCTGATTGGTCAGCTCCTTCATCTTGCGGTGCAGGTGTACACGACTGATGCCCACCTTCTGTGCTATCATATCGACACTCAGGTCGGAATCGTTGATGTTTTCGTTGATAACCTCCATCACCCGTTGCATCAGGGAATTGTCAGGTGTCTGCATTTCTATCTGTTCTACCTGGTGATTCTGGCTTTCATTGCCCGTAAACTTATTACGCAAAGTGCGGCGCACGGTGAGCAGGTTGATGATGTTGCGGTGCAGAATGTCCATGTTGAACGGCTTCAGGATGTAGGCATCGGCACCGGTCTGCAATCCTTCCAGCTGGTCTTCCTCACGACTCTTGGCTGTGAGCAGGATGATAGGCACATCGTTGGTGTTGATGTTTGATTTCAGTTTGGCGCAGAGGGTGGTTCCGTCCATTTCCGGCATCATGATGTCGCTGATGACAAGGTCTGGCTTATTCTTCAGAATCTCGTTCAGCGCCACCTTTCCGTTAGGGTATGTGCGAATCTTGAAGTCGCTGGAGAGCTGTGCTTTCAGGTATTCCTGAATATCCTCTTCGTCTTCCACAATCACGATTTCTGCCTTGGCTCCCTTGGCAGAGGCTGGGGTAGTATCGGAATTGTTCAAGGTTTCGGCTGGTTGGTCATTGTTTTCTGCCAGCTGTTCTTCCTGTTCAGCTTCAGCAAGTTCTTTATTCTGCTCTTTCTTCATCTCTTCTTCCTCGATGATCTCTTCAGGTTTGAGATGATCCTTGCCCAATGGAATGCGGATGATGAACTCGCTTCCGTGCTCAAACTTGCTTCCCTTCTCGCCCTCGTTGTTGCGGGCAGAGATGGTGCCGTAGTGCAGTTCCACGAGCGAGCGGGTGAGGTCGAGACCGATGCCCGTACCGACGTTGCGCTCGTTAGGGTCGGCAGGGGTCTGGTAGAAGCGCTGGAAGATGGTTTCCAACTTATCCTTCGGGATACCGATGCCACTGTCCTTGATGCTGATGTAGGCATGGTGGCCGGTATGCGTAAGCGAGAGGAGGATGTGGCCTGCCGTAGGGGTAAACTTGAAGGCATTCGAGAGGGTGTTAATTATCACCTTGTCGAAGTTGTTGCGGTCTATCCATACAGGAAGCTCTTCGCAGTCATGCTGGTATTCGAAGTCGATGCTCTTGGCAATGGCTTGCTGCTTGAAAAGGTCGTATTCTTCATTGATGAACGAAACCATATCGGTCTTGCACATACGCATTACCATCTGTCCCTTGTCAATCTTTCTGAGGTCCATCATCTGGTTGATGAGGTGAAGGATACGTTCCGAGTTCTTTCTGATAATCTCGTAGATGCCTTGACGGTGAGGCTCCTTGTCTTCCTTGATGAGCGAGAGCAGCGGCGTGATGATGAGCGTGAGCGGCGTGCGGATTTCATGACTGATGTTCATGAAGAACTTGATCTTTGCCTCGCCCATCTCTTCGGCGTGGATGTGCTGCTGCAGGATGAGCAGGTCTTCCATCTGGTGCTTGCGGTGGCACAGGTAGAGCATGATGGCTGCTATGAGGAGCAGCAGATAGAAGAGCTTTGCCCAGATGCTGGCATACCAGGCTGGGTGAACGATGATGGTGAACTCCTTCACCGGTGTTTCGTAGCCGTTGCAGATGGCCTTGATGCGGTATTTGTAGCTGCCGGGAGCCATGTGCGAGAAGGCAAGTTCGTTCTGTCCGGCTGGCACGGTGCGCCAGGCATCGCCGTTGATGCTGTAGGCGTATCTTATCTGCTCCACATCATTATAGGTGAAGGTAGAGAGCTGCAGGGAGAAGGTGTTGTCATCGTGCGAGAGATTGAACTCCCGTGCCACAGTTACCCAGCTGTCCGTGATGGTATAGCTGCCTGACTCCATGCCTGGGGTCACTGTCTTGTTGTTGACCACGAAGCCCGAGATAACCACCTTTGCCTGCCATGGGTGCTGCTTTACCCGGTCGGCCTGGAACCAGTTGATTCCGCCAGAGCCACCCATCAGAATCACCTTCTTATCCTGGGTGGTGCATACGGAAGCATCGCTGAACTCGTTGCTCTGCAGTCCGCTTTCGGTATAGAACTTGGTGATTGTTCCGCTCTTGAGAGCCAGTTTGTTGAGTCCCTTGATGGTTCCTAACCATATATTGCCCTGGTAGTCCTCGGTAATGCTTGCCACGCTGTTGTCGGTGAGTCCGTTGGCTGTGGTATACAGTTTTGGCTTGATGCCTTTCCTAAAGTCGAAGCAGAAGGCTCCATCCTCGGTGCCATACCATACGTGGTCTTTGCTATCTACAAACACGCAGTGCGAAAAACGGTTCTTGTTCAGGCAGTTGATGCCCTTGAAGGTGGAAACCCAGCTGTTTCGCTTGCGGTCGAGGCACGCCAGTCCCACAGAGGTGGCTATATACACTTGGTTGCCATCCTTTGATAAGGCCATCTTGACGAGGTAATCGTTGGGCAGGCTGTTGACCTTGAGGTTGTTATCTGCACCATATTTAGCCTTGTAGTTCCTTCGGCTTCCGTCTTTCTGCAGGCAGAAGAGACCTTCGCCCATGGTGGCTATCCAGATGTTGCCCTGTGGGTCTTGCTTGATATCGAAGATGCCCACCGACTTGCTGATGCCCAAATCAACGGGGTGGAAGCTTCCGGCTGCATCCATATAGCCCAGACCGTCGGTATAGGTTCCCACCCAGGTTCTGCCCTGCTGGTCCTTACAGAGGGTGAGCACGGTGTTCTGGTTCAGGAAATGCCCCTCTACGCTGCGGGTTGCTATATTAAATAGGTATAGGCCATCCTTGTCGGTACCCACCCACACCTGGTTGCCCTGGTTGATGCTGAGGCTGGTAACGCAGTTTTCGCCAATCACGTTGCGGTTGCCCAGGCGGAAGCCCATGTAGTTGAAGTCGTTCTGTATGTTGCTCTGCATGAACACGCCTTTCTGCAGCATGCTCACCCAGATGTTGCCCTGATTGTCTTCTATGATGCTGGTTATATTGCTCTTGGCCAGGTTCACCAGTCGGCTGAAGAGAGGGTTATCCTGCAGGAATCCGGTCTGAGGGTCATATACATAGATGCCCAGCCCGTCACTGCCGATATAGAGCTTGTTGTTGCGGCTGATATAGATGTTGTCGATGGGCAGGTTTCCGATGCTGCTGATTCGGGTAAAGACGTTGCTTCCTGCCCTGAGCAGATATACGCCCTGGTTCTTGCTGGCGAGATAGATGTTGCCCAGGGCGTCCTGCTGGATATCCTGTGCGCCCACGCCTTCGGTACCGGCAAAGTGGGAGGTGACTCTGCCGTTTGTTTCCTTGCGGTAGAGTTTTCCGTCTTCGGTGATGATCCAGAGTCTGCCCCGTTTATCTTCCAGGAGTTTGTGGATATATTTCAGTTTTTCCACCTCTCCCTTCATGGCATGGCATTTTTGTTCATCCTGCTTTTTGAGCATGATGCCATAACCGGATGTAGCCACGGCTACGTCTTTGTTTCTTAGGGGATATACCTGCTTTACGTAGGTGGCGAGTTCTTCGCCTTTGGAATCGAGCATAGGGATTTTTAGGAATTCGCTTCCCGTAAATTCCAATAGAGAGTTGTTGGTACCTAGCAGGATATGTTCCTTCTCGTCTTGAGCAATGCTATTGATGTAGTTGCTGTTGAGACCTAAAAAATTTGACATATCCTTCTTTATTACGTTGATATGGTAACCATCGTAGTTGTTCAAACCGTTGCGGGTGGCTATCCAGATGAATCCGCTCTTGTCCTGGAACACCTGCGTGGCGAGGTTGCTCGAGAGCTGATTGTCCGTGTTGAAGAGCTTGCCGCTCTGTGCCCATGCCTGGATGGAGAAGAGGCAAATCATCATCGTGATGATTAATTGGCTTATAGTTTTCATGTTTCTTGTTTATATTTATAGTGTTATTTTCTGCTTGCAAAAGTACAATTTTTAGTTGGAATATCCCAATAATTCTTTCTTTTTTTGATTACAGGAAACAAATAATATGCCTTTGGGTGTTTGTTATCAGGTGATGTTACATGACGGAAAGTATATGTAGCACGACTAAACTCTTCATAAACTATCGGTTACGCAGGATAAAGCCTGTTTCCCGATTTTCTGATACCTTTGCCCCATCAAAAAAAATGCATTGGCATTAGGTTATGTTTATTGTGAAATATGCGAAACAGCAGTTTTTTGAATGATTTTAGTTAGAATGGTTTTAGTTAGTTTGATGTTTTTTTAAGAAAATTAGGTTGATAGCATTTGAGTTCAATTTAAAAATGAATATTTTTATGATTGAAAAGATCATGATTAATTGGTTTTCTAGGAATGGTGCGTAGGGATACGCGCCATTCTCTTTAAAGGTAACTAAGATTGTTTTTCGAGCTTAACAATTAATTGACAATTTGGAAAAGTGATAAAATCTAAAAATAAAATAACATGAACAGAACGAATTTTTTCATATCCCTGGCTCTTGCGATGTTTGCAATGGTGGGGAATGCGGCTGCCAGCCAGGCTGACCTACAAGCTGACGGAAATTTGCCGGCTCTGCGTGTAGAAGGCAAGAATCTGGTTGATGCCAACGGCAAGACCGTGGTGCTGCATGGTGTGATGGATACGCCCAACCGCTACTTCAATGGCTGGCGATGGCAACAGTGGAAGGCTGACTATTCGGAAGCCGACATCCAGCCTTGCCTGGAATATTTCTCCAAGCAGTTTGCTGCCATTACCGACAAGGAGCAGGGTGCTTACTGCACTGTGTTCCGTCTGCACATGGATCCCTGCTGGACCAACGATCCATCGAAGAAGGCAGAGAACGAGGCCGATATCTCAGCATTCAATATGGCGCGCTATCGCCTCTATCTCCAGAAACTCTATATCCCATTAATTAAGGATGCCATCGCCCACGGACTCTACGTCATCGTGCGTCCACCGGGTGTATGTCCTGGCGACATCAGCGTAGGCGACAAGTACAACCGCTACCTGAAGTCGATATGGAAGGCCTTTGCTGCCGATGAGTATATCCGGCAGAACTCTGGATTGATCTCCATCGAACTTGCCAACGAGCCGGTGAGGGTTCATCTGAGTGATGGCTCTAATTCGGATAAAGCACTGCATGATTTCTTCCAGCCAGTGGTTGACGAGATTCGCGCACAGGGCTTCAAGGGCATCATCTGGGTGCCGGGTGCGGGCTATCAGAGCCAGTATCAGAATTACGCCAAGTATCCTATCACCGACAGTGAGGATAATTTCTCGTATGCCGTACATGTATATTCCGGCTGGTATGGTAACATGACCGACAAGAACTGCAATCACGATACCTTTATCCGCAACTTCAAGAGTCAGGTGCCGATGGTAGAGACGAAGCCTATCATGGTAACGGAGATAGACTGGAGTCCGGAAGATCCTGACAAGGCGAACGAAGGTCACTACAACGAATGGGGCCAGTGGACTCAGCCTAACCTGGGCAGCTGGGCAACGGCATCCACCTCGAAATGGGGCTTGGCATGGAAGGCAGTGCACGACCATTACGGCAACATCGGTATGACCCTTACCCATCCACAGGAATATTACGATATTGATGAATATCTTAAATCGGGCAAGGTGATTCCTGGTTTCCAGAATGCCAAGAAACACGGACTGTTCGAAGAATGTTGCGGCTATGCCTGTATGAACTGGTATAAAGAGTGGTATTTGAAACAAAATACAACAGGAATTAAACAATTAGAAATCCAGGCAGACGTGGTTTCCACCTTATATTATAATATAGAAGGAAAAGAGGTTGAAAAGCCAACTGCAGGTGTTTATATAATAAAACAACTGTTAAGTAATGGAAAAATGCGTTCTCGCAAGATTTTTCTAAAATGATAAACTTTCTGTTACACCACGCAAAGTTTGTTCCGAAAGAAATCCATACCTTTGCCGCCGTGAATAAACAGTTTTAGCGCACGCCTAAATTTTTAAGCATAAATCAAAAATGAATAGAACATGATTGAACAAGTGTTAACAATGAAACGGACAGCAGCCTTATGCTTGGTGGGAGCTTTCTGCAGCCTGAATGCTCAGGCACAGAATATCCAGGTCAAGGGTAATCTTGTTGACGGTACAGGTGAGCCACTGATAGGTGCCACTGTAAAAGTGAAAGGTAATGCCAGCGTCGGTGCGGTCACCGACTTTGATGGTAACTTCAGTATCAGTGTTCCTTCAGAGAATTCTATCCTCGTATTTACATACGTAGGTATGAAGACCAAGGAAGTAAAGATTGGTACGAAGAGAGAGTTCAAACTTACTCTTGAAGACGACAACGCCATCGGCGAAGTTGTAGTCGTTGGTTATGGTCAGCAGAAGAAGGCTTCTGTCGTAGGTGCCATTACCCAGACCACAGGAAAAACGCTGGAGCGTGCTGCGGGTATCAGTGATATCGGAGCAGCTCTGACTGGTAACCTTCCGGGTGTTGTTACCACGGCATCCAGTGGTATGCCGGGTGAGGAGGAACCTCAGATTCAGATTCGTGGTGCTTCTTCCTGGAACAACTCTTCTCCTCTCGTGTTGGTCGATGGTATTGAGCGACCAATGTCAAGCGTTGATATGCAGTCTGTGGCTACCATCTCTGTATTGAAGGATGCTTCTGCCACCGCCGTTTATGGTGTGAAGGGTGCGAATGGTGTCATCCTGATTACCACCAAGCGTGGTTCTGAAGGCAAGGCTCAGATTAGTGTTACTGCCAATGCCGTGATGAAGATTCCTTCTAAGCTTCCTGATAAATATGATTCTTATGATGCACTCATTGCCCGTAACAAGGCTATCGAGCATGAGTTGAATATCTCTCCTGGAAGTTTTGACAAGATGGAACCGATGAGTTTCATCGAGAACTATCGCAACCAGACTACACTGGAGCAGCGTGAGCGTTATCCGAACGTAGATTGGCAGGATGTACTCTTCAAGGATTACACCATGTCATACAATGCCAATGTGAATGTATCGGGTGGTACCAAGTTTGTGAAGTACTTTGCAGGTGTGGATTTCGTGAGCGAGGGTGACCTTTATAAGAATTTCGGCAATGGTCGTAACTATAGTACAGGTTACGACTACAATCGTGTGAATGTTCGTTCTAATCTCGACTTCAACATCACAAAGACCACCGTGTTCAAGATGAACCTTGCTGGCTCTAATGGTCAGCGCAAGGCTCCTTGGGTAAATAGTTCTGATGGTTATAGCGATTGGCAGGTCAGCCAGCAATGGGCTGGTGCATATAATATTTCTCCAGATGCTTTCTTGCCTAAGTATAGCGATGGCTCTTGGGGATATTTGCCAGGATCTACTAATGTAACCAACTCTGCCCAGCAGGTTTCTTTGGGTGGTACCATGACTTCTACCACTACTCGCATCACTACTGATTTCGTGTTGGAACAGAAACTTGATTTCATTACCAAGGGACTTTCTGCCCGAGGTATGATTTCGTGGGACAATACTTTTGTAGAGAAGAATCGTGGTATTAATGATATGAACCATGATCCTCAGTTGAAGTGGATTGATCCTCATACAGGTGCCGTTTCTTACAAGAAGGCATACGAGCCATACGATAAGTTCGATTATGCTATGGGAAACCAGTGGACCGTGAATGGTGGTGAGGTTAACAATAAACTTACACAGCGCAACTTGAACTATCAGGCTCAGCTCAACTGGGCTCGCAGTTTTGGCAAGCACAGCGTAAGCGCCATGGGACTTTTCGGTCGCCAGGAATATGCAACAGGTTACATGATTCCTTCTTATCGTGAAGACTGGGTATTCCGTACCACTTATGATTGGAATTCCCGTTACTTCTTCGAGTATAATGGTGCTTACAACGGTTCAGAGAAGTTCTCTTCAAATAACCGTTTCGCCTTCTTTAGTTCCGGTGCCATCGGATGGATGATTTCCGAGGAGCCTTTCATGAAATATTTGCGTGAGAACAAGATTTTGGATATGATGAAGATCCGTGCTTCCTATGGTGAAATCGGTGACGATAATGTGGGCGACCGATTCCTTTACATGTCTCAGTGGGCATATGGAGGTACAACCAAGATGGATGCTACCCGTGGAGATTCTCCATATACCTGGTATCGTGAATCTACCGTAGGTAACGAGAACGTACACTGGGAGAAGGTGAAAAAGGTGAATGTGGGTATAGACTATGGTTTCTTGGGTGGCTTGTTCACCGGTGCCGTAGATTTCTTCCACGATACTCGTACCGATATCCTTGTCAACGGAGCTTCCCGTTCGGTTCCTTCTTACTTCGGTCAGACTGCTCCTACAGCCAACTTGGGTAAGGTAACTACCAGCGGTTATGAGTTTGAGGTGAGGTTTAACAAGGTTTTTGCCAACAAGATGCGTCTCTGGGCAAACTTCAGTATGACCCACGCCGTGAACAAGGTGAAGATCAAGGATGATGCAGCGTTGCTCCCATCTTATCGCAAGGCAGCAGGTCATGCTATCAACCAGACTTACACCTTCCTTGATAAGGGTATCCTCCAGAACTATGATGATATCTATGGTTCTCCAAAGATGGATTCCAACGATGGCCAGCGTCTTCCTGGTGACTACTACATCGTAGATTTCAATGGCGACGGTAAGGTGGATAATGTGAACGATAGAGTTCCTTACGGTTATACCGGTACTCCACAGAACTCCTACAATGCAACAATCGGTTATGAGTACAAGGGCTTCAGCTGCTTCGCTCAGTTCTATGGTGTAACCAACGTAACCCGTGACGTAACCATGATCAGTTTGGTTGACCCAATGCTTGCCAATGTTTATGATCAGGGAACCTGGTGGAGCGACAATCACAACAACTGCGATGTCATCACTCCACGTTTCAACTCTAAGCCAATGTCGAATGCGGCTTACTATGGCACTCAATATCTTTGCGATGGTTCTTACATTCGCTTGAAGAACGTAGAGATAGCCTATACCTGGAATGGCGGCTGGATCAAGAAACTCGGTTTGAACAACCTCAAGGTTTACGTAAGTGGTAACAACCTTTGGCTCTGGACCAGAATGCCAGACGACCGTGAGTCAAACTTCTCTAGTAACGGTGGCGCCGTAGGTGCTTATCCAACGATGAAACGTGTGAACTTCGGTGTCAAGTTTAATCTTTAAATATGTAAACTAAAATGAAACGAAATATAGTAAAACTCTTTTGTGTGCTGGGACTCGCTTGCGGTTTCACCTCTTGTACTGACTATCTGGACAAGAGCCCAGATTCTACCGTGAGCGCAGAACAGGCATTCAAGAACTTCACCAACTTCCAGGGTTTCATAGAGGAAGTATATAACTGTATTCCTAGCAAGGAATCAAACTTCTGGTGTACTACCTTCAACTGGGGTGAAGATGAAATCATGAATACAGGTTTGGGTGATGGCCATGTAACTGCCCATTTTGATTTGGGCGATTATCGCCATTGGTACAATGATGCACAGAGCTTTCTGCACTCCGATGATTTGAATCCGACCAAGACGGATAAATTCAGTCACTCATTGGAGCATGCCTGGTATTGTATCCGCAAGTGTAACCTCGGTCTTGCCAATCTCGATTTGATGACCGACTGCACTCAGGAAGAGAAGAACTTCATCAAGGGTCAGTTGCTCTTCTTCCGTGCTTGGTGGCACGAGGAGTTGATAGCCTTCTATGGTGGAATGCCATACGTAGATACCGTGCTGGATGGCTCTCAGGTATTAACCTTGCCACGCCTCTCTTATCAGGAGTGTGCCAAGAAATGTGCAGAAGACTTCCGTGCTGCTGCCGATCTTCTTCCAAACGACTGGGATAAGACTACCGTTGGTAAAAAGACCTTGGGTAAGAATGATATCCGTATCACTAAGGTTTGTGCGTTGGGTTATTTAGGCAAGGTATTGCTTTGGGCAGCTTCTCCATTAAACAATTTGGGCAAGGCAGAGATTGGCGCCTCAAAGAATGGCGACACCTATAAATATAATACCGAACTGGCTGCTCAGGCTGCAGATGCTCTGGCAGAAGCTATCGGCGAAGTAAATTCCGGTAAGACTCCTTACGCTCTGGCCGAGTATAAGTATTCTAATATTTATGACCATGAGGCTGACAAGAGTTCCAACTCCAACTTCTCTGATATCTTCCGTACAACCGGACAGGACTGGAAGATGCCTGGATCTACCGAGGCTATCATGCGCGGTCCACATATTGGTGAGAACGGTTCCAACTGGAACTTCACCAAGCTTTGGGGACCTAAGCTGAACGGTATCGTTGAGCACGATGCGCTGATTCATCAGCCTACTGCCAACTACGTGAACTACTATGGTATGGCAAACGGTCTGCCTCTGGATGATCCTGATTCCGGTTTCGACCCAACTCATCCGTTCAAGAACCGCGACCCACGCTTCTATCACGATATCGTATTCGATGGCTTCCAGTATATCAATACCACCATTGCTAAGGAATCTGACGACTATCAGTTTAAGTACATCCAGATGTACACTGGCAGTAATCTGCGTAGCTCTTCTGCCAACGGATGCCGCACTGGTTACTATACTCAGAAGCTGGTTCCTCACCAGTGCAACAAGTATGATGGCATGTACAACTGGGGCGGTGCCTTGCAGTGCAACCTTCCTTACATGCGTCTTGCCGACATTTATCTGATGTATGCTGAGGCTGGTGCAGCCGTTCAGGGAGCCAACTACAAGAGTTCAAAGCTCAACCTCACCGCTGCTGATGCAATCAATGTGCTTCGCGATAGAGTAGATGCTGGTCATGTAGCAGATAAGTTTATGAACGACCAGAAGAAGTTTATGGACGAGGTTCGCCGCGAGCGTGCCGTAGAGCTTGCCTTTGAGGGCTTCCGCTGGAACGACCTGCAGCGCTGGTTGCTTCTCACAGAATATCCTTATAACATCAAGACTTCACAGGAATTCAAGCGTGTAGGTAATTTCGATTATACCAAGAACGATCCACGTGATGCCGAGGTGACAGGATGGAGCGAGAAGACCATCGTGACCCGCGACTTCTCAGAGAAACACTATCTCTTGCCACTCAAGGAAAGCGATGTTTATCTGTATCCTGAGTTTGGACAGAATCCAGGATGGTAATCACCCGGAGATGTGATATATAAAAAGCATAAACTTAGAAATAATCATATTTATATGAAAAATAATAAGAAAACAATATACTCTGCTCTGACAGTGGTTACGGCACTTCTGGCACAGTTGCCTGCTTCGGCTCAGGAATCTGCTGATAGCGCAATGGTTAACGTGGCGTTCAAGAAGGCGTACCAGAGCGATGTGCTCGGTGGTGTGAGCACCGTCAATGTCAGAGAATTGACAGAGAAAAACTATAATACCTACAGCCTTGACAACATGCAGGGTTATGTATCCGGTTATAATGGCAATGGTATGTGGGGTTATTCCAATGCACTCGTCCTCATCGACGGTGTGCCACGTGATGCCAATAATGTTCGCCCCGACGAGATTGAGGATATCTCTTTTCTGAAGGGCGCCCAGGCCACAGTGCTCTATGGCAGCAAGGCTGCCAATGGCGTGGTTCTCATTACCACTAAGCGTGGCAAGGTTAACGATGGCTTGTCGGTAAAGGTGAATGCCAATACGGGTTGGAATGTAGCCAAGGCTTTTCCTGAGTATCTCGGTTCGGCTGAGTACATGACTCTCTACAACGAGGCTTTCCTCAATGATGGCGGTGCCGAAAACAACCTGCCATATTCTGCAGAGACCATCTACAACTATGCATCCGGCAAGAATCCATATCGCTATCCAAGTGTTGACTTCTATTCTTCTGATTACATCAAGAAGGCGTTCAACCGCTCGGAGGTTTCTGCCGAAATAGAAGGCGGCAACCAGAAGGCGCGCTTCTATGCCAACGTGAGTTACTATCGCAGCGGTGACAACTTGAACTTCGGCGAGGCTAAGAAGAACTATACCGACCGATTCAATGTAAGAGGTAATGTGGATTTCGCCTTGAGCAGCACCATCAATGCCTACGTAAATGCGAATGCCACCTTCTACGGGGCTAAGTCGGCTAACACTAACAATAATAGCAGCTACTGGGAGCAGGCTCGCACCTTCCGTCCTAACCGCGTGGCTCCGCTGATTCCTGTGGATATGATTGACCCTAATGCCAAGTCGGCGCTGACTATGATAGGGGCTACCAGCAATATCATTGATGGCAAGTACTTCCTGGGTGGTTCTTCTGCCGACCTCACCAACGTGTTCGGTGATATCTACGCTTCGGGTACCAATGTCTATCACAGCCGTCAGTTCCAGTTTGATGCAGGTTTGAATTTCGACCTCTCTTCTGTACTCAAGGGCTTGAGTTTCCACACCATGGTAGCCATCGACTATGCTACGGCATACTCAACATCGTTCAACAATTCCTACGCCACCTTCCAGCCTACATGGGCTAACTTCAACGGCAAGGATGTTATCGTAGGTTTGAACAACAATGGTACGGTGGACAAGAAATCGGGAGTTCAGAATATCTCTGGTTCTACCGATAACCAGACCATCGCATTCAATGCGCACTTCGATTACAACCGCACCTTCAACGATGTGCACAACGTAAGCGCCATGCTGGTGGCCAACGGTTACCAGCAGAGCAAATCGGCTGAGTATCATAAGGTGAGCAACGCCAATATGGGCTTGCAGCTCTCTTATAACTATGATCATAAGTATTATGCCGATTTCGCTCTGGCTACACCTTGGTCTGCCAAGTTGCCATCAGCCAAGCGATTGGGTGTATCTCCATCTGCCACTTTGGGCTGGCGCCTCTCTAAGGAGAAGTTTATGGAGAATTCATTCTTCGATGATCTGACCCTCAGCGCAAGCTACACCGATATGAAAACCGATCTGGGTATCGATGATTACTACATGTATCTCGGAACTTATCAGAGCGGTGGCTGGTGGGATTGGAATGGTGGTTCCGGTCACTCAGCTATGCAGTCTAAGCGTGGTAGCAACAACGAACTCAGCTACCTGCACCGCAAGGAAATTTCTGCTACGGTTCATGCAGAGGTGCTCAACAAGGCTTTGAGTTTCGATGCATCTTACTTCCTTTCTAAGTGGACCAACGGAATTCTGGAGGCTCGCAATCAGGTGCCTAGCTATCTGTTCAGCTACTATCCTGAGTCTTCTTTCGTTCCTTACATTAATTTTAATGAGGACAAGCGCAGCGGTTTCGACTTTGCTGTGAACTACAAGAAGCAGTTGGGCGATTTCGGTTTCGGCGTAGGAGCCAACGTAACTTACTACACCACAGAGGCAACCAAGCGAGATGATTCGCAGTATGCTGATACCTATCAGTATCGCCAGGGTCAGCCACTCGATGCCATCTGGGGTTATGAGTGCCTGGGCTTCTTCCAGGATGAGAATGATATCAAGAACTCTCCAACCCAGATTATCGGCGGAACCATCCGTCCGGGCGACCTTAAGTACAAGGACCAGAACGGCGACAACGTCATCGACAGCAAGGACCAGGTTTATCTGGGCAAGGGCGGCTGGTATGGAACTCCTACCACCATCGGTATGAACCTCACTCTGAAGTATAAGGGTTTCACCCTCTTCATGCTCGGCACAGGAAACTTCGGTGCCAAGGCTGTTAAGAATTCAACCTACTTCTGGGTAGGAGGTGATGGTAAATATACAGCAGAGATGCGCGGAAGATGGACCAAGGAGACAGCGGCAACAGCCACATTCCCACGTCTGACCACAGAGGCTGGTACGAACAACTATCAGACATCAGACTTCTGGATGTACTCTACTGACCGTATCGACTTGCAGAAGGTACAGTTGAGTTACGACTTCCCTAAGGCGATGTTTATGAAGAGTTTTGTTCACGGACTTCAGCTCTTTGTCAACGGCAACAGTCTGCTGACTATTGCCAAGGAGCGCAAACTCCTGGACATGAATGTTAACAATTCAGGTTCGGCACCAGTGAACCGCTTCTATAGCATCGGTGCTAAGGTTTCATTCTAGAATTAATTAAAGAATTAAAATTATGAAATTATCAAGATTATTATTGATAAGTGCAGTCTTAGTATCGCTCACTTCTTGTGACGACCTGTTTGAGCCTGCCTTGGAAAATAACCAGGATATCAGTGAGATGTATAAGGATCCTACGTTTGCCCGTGGTATTCTTGACAATGCTTACCTGGCTCTGCCATACAGCAATTCGCCATCTACTGATGCTGCCACCGATGATGCCGTTATCAACCAGAACGGTGATGATTACAAGAAGATGGCAACAGGTTCTTGGGCTGCGAATATGAATCCGGTTTCACAGTGGGATGGTCGTTATCACGCCATCCAGTACTGTAACTTGATGTTGGAAAACTGCGATAAGGTAGAGTGGGCTTACTCCAGTGAGATTCTCAATCAGATGTATTGCGACAACTACAAGGGTAATGCCTATGCTTTGCGTGGCTTACACATGATGTACTTGCTCCGTGCTCATGCCGGAATGGTAGATGGTCAGTTGATGGGTGTGCCTATCCATCTTTCTTCAGAAGATTCAAAGTCTGATTTCAATCTTCCACGCAACACCTTCAAGGAGTGCTACGATCAGATTATGTCTGATTTTGATGAGGCTTTGAAGTATCTGCCAGAGCAGTATACCGATGTGAATGAGGATCAGGTTCCTGCCAAGTATGCCCAGAAGGGTGCTACCAATGCGGAGTACAACCGTGCCTTCGGTATCAACCATCGTGGCAAGATTGATGGTCGCATCATCTCGGCTTTCAAGGCTCAGCTCGCCATCCTCGCCGCTTCTCCTGCTTATGAATCTGCCGGTGTAGCCTCTTATGAGGATGCCGCCAAGTATGCTGCCGACTGCCTGAGCGAGTTTGGCGGTTTGGATGCAGTGGATCCTGACGGATGGAAGTGGTTCTGTAACAAATCGCTTATAGACGGATTGGGTGCCACATCCGAGAATCCTAAGGAGATTATCTGGCGTGGAAACGTTGAAGAAAGCAACACTCTGGAGACAGATTACTATCCTCCTTCGCTCTATGGTAGCGGTAAGATCAATCCAACCCAGAACCTGGTGGATGCGTTCCCTATGGCAAACGGTTATCCTATTGCTGATGCCAATGCAGAATACGATGCCAAGAATCCTTATCAGAACCGTGACCCACGTCTCGCTGCCTACATTCTTGTAAATGGCGATAAAATCGGTGCTACTGATGGAGTGGTAAATACAGCGGCTGATTCTAAGACTCTGGATGGCTTGAACAAGGAGAATGGAAAATCAACCAAGACGGGTTACTATCTCCGCAAGTTGCTCCGACCTGATGTGAACCTCAACCCAAGCTCTACAACCAAGCAGAAGCATCTGTCAGCACGTATCCGTACTACGGAAATCTTGCTCGACTATGCTGAGGCTGCCAATGAGGCTCAGGGTCCTAAGGCAAATGTGGGTGGTGCCAACTATTCTGCCTACGATGTAATCAAGGCAATCCGTAAGCGTGCCGGACTTGGTGAGTCGGGCAAGGATCCATACTTGGAGGAGTGCGCACAGAACCAGGATAAGATGCGTGAGCTGATCCGCAACGAGCGCCGCCTGGAGCTTTGCTTCGAGAACCATCGTTTCTGGGATTTGCGCCGCTGGAAGGCTAATCTCAATGAGGCTGCCAAGGGTATCAACATCACGACAGATGCCACAACAGGTGAATACATCTACAAGACTTTCGACGCTGAGGAACGCAAGTATTCAGACTATATGATCTATGGTCCTATCCCATACTCTGAGATTCTGAAATACAGCAACCTCAAGCAGAATGAGGGTTGGAAATAATAAACGGCTAATATTATAATAAAGACTAATGATTATGAAACGATATATCAAAATGGTGGCAGCCCTTCTGACACTGATGGCTTCTTTCACGGCATGTGAGAATGGAGACCAGGCTTTCGATGATTACGAGGGCGGTACCAAAGTAATGTTTACCTATCAGAGCCCAGTTCGTACCATTGTTCTAGGTGATGATGAGTATGATACATCTATCGATAAAGAGCATAAATGCAAGATCAAGGCTACTTTCAGTGGTTCTTACAATGGAAGAAAAGGTTATGTGAACGTAGCTGTGGATAACAGTCTGTGCGATCATCTTACTTTTGCAGATGGTACTCCTGTAAAGGCAATGCCTGCAGAGTATTACTCACTTTCTACCAACAAGCTCGAATTTAAGGGCGGTATGACTGGAGAGACTGTAGTACAGTTGACTGATGCTTTCTTCAACGATCCTGATGCCGTGAAGAATACCTACGTGATTCCTCTGGTGATGACCGATCAGCAGGGCTTCGATAGAATCTCTGCCGGTACTCTGAGAGAAGGTGCTACAGGCTCCCGTACCAATGCATCCATCTGGGAAACAGCTCCTAAGGATTACGTGATGTACTGCGTGAAGTATCAGAACAAGTATAGTGGCTGGTGGTTGACAAATCACAATACAAGCACCGACAACATCGAGAAGGCTTCACAGGTTCAGATTACTACCCGCACCCTGAACAGCTCTGTTTATACTGTAGAGTTTCAGGAGGGCAGTACCATCTACAAGGCAGATCTCCTGCTCACCTTCGATGCCAACGAAAAGTGTTCCATCACTTCGCTCACCGATGGTGTTAAGGCTACAGGCTCAGGCTCTTGGGCTGACGATGGTATCCATTCGTGGAATAACAAGGATCGTGACCTGATGGAACTCAACGCCGAAATCACCTTCGCTGATGGTGTAAAGAAGAGTTTGAACGAGAAACTCGTCTGGTGGCGTAGTGGAGTAACTTCAGAGGAGTTCTCTTATACCTATAATAATTAATGATCGCATAAGTTATGAATAAACAAATATTAGTATCTGCACTCGGGGCCATGCTTTTGGCCTCTTGTGCAGACCACTTCGACCAGAATTTCGAGACCGTACGTCCTGGAAAGGAAGCGCAGTATGGTTATCTGGAGCAATATGATGCCTTGAAGGAATACATCAAGGACCGTCCAAACTTCCACCTCGGAATCGGAACTGCTGTAGATGAATATAACAAGAAGGAACTGGTGTATGCTTTGACCAACAGCAACTTTAACGAGACTGTAGCCGGCAACGCCATGAAGATGTCTTCTTGTGTTGCTGATGATGGTAGCATGAATTTTGATAAAGTAAGTGAATATGTTAAGAATGCTACCGATGCAGGCCTTTCTGTTTATGGCCATACCTTGGCTTGGCATGCTCAGCAGCCTAACAAGTATCTGAAGCGACTGATTGCAGATAAGGAGTTACCTCCTGCTGGGGATAATCCTGGTCTTATCATTACAAGTGGCGATCCTAAGGCCAATACCTGGGATTATGAAATCTACTATGATTTGGATGAGCCTCTTAAAGCTGGTAAAACTTACGAGATTTCACTTAATGTAAGGGGAACTAATCCTGGAACGATTGATTTCTGGCCTGGTAAGAAAGATGGTTCTGCTACACAATATGGAGCAGGTTCATTTACTGTAGCTGAAAGTGCTGTTGATAATAGCTTCTCTTTTACGCCGAATGCGGATATCGATCGTATGCGTTTCTGCTTCGGAAAGATTGGCGGTACTCTCTATTTTGATAATTTTGTATTGAAGGAAAAGGGTTCTGACCATAATATTGCAGTCAACTCTACCTTTGATGAAGATGATATTTCGCATTGGACAAAAGTGCCTTGGGTAGAGATTTCATATAAAATAGGTAATGTTGCTGGTGCAGCTGCTGTAGAAATAGAAAATGAAGTTCATGAGCGAACCTATACTGATGGACCTTTCCCATTCTTTGCTATGGGATGCGAACCACCTGTTGTGAATGGTGCTATCCATTTTGTTCCAACAGGAGATTGGTCTCAGTTCTTTGTTATGTCAGGTGGCGAAAATAAGCTTTCTGAGGAGGGTAATTATGTGGTTTATTTGGATATAACTTCTTCCAAGGATGCTAGTGGAGTAGAATTGACTATGCAGAATGGTTGGGGTGGCAGTGCCCAGGCTATTACTGTAAGTGTACCTGTTTCTGCTGGTCGTCAAACCGTAAAACTTCCGATGCCTAATATTGTTGGAGGTGATTATGATATTATCTTGAAACCACAGACAGCAGATGCTACTTTGGATGTACATTCTGTTAAGGTTTGTCAGGTCAAAAAATCCAATACTAAACCTTTGACTCCTGAAGAAAAGAAGGAAGCACTTACTCCTGTTTTGCAGGATTGGATTTACGGCATGATGGAAGCTACCGAGGGCAAGGTGAAGGCTTGGGATGTTGTAAACGAGGCTATCTCTGGTGAAGATAAGGATGGCGATGGTTTCTACGATCTCCAGTCTGCCACACGTGGTACAGTTACTCCAGATGATGCCAAGAACAATTTCTACTGGCAGGATTACCTGGGTGACATTGAGTATGTTCGCACTGCTGTAGCTGCAGCTCGCAAGGGCTTTGCTGATGCTGGTGGAAAGTCTGAGGAGTTGAAACTCTTCATCAATGATTATAACCTCGAAACTGCTTACGACCAGAACAAGAAGCTCAAGAGTCTGATTCATTGGATTGAGGAGTGGGAGAAGGACGACGTTACCAAGATTGATGGTATCGGCAGTCAGATGCACATTACTTACAGTATGGATCCTGATAAGCAGAAGAAAAATGAGGAAGCTTACGAGAACATGCTCCGCCTGATGGTTGATTCACATAAGTTGGTTCGTATCTCTGAGTTGGATATGGGCTTGGAGGATAAGAACGGCAACCTTGTAAATACTACTGATATGACCGAGGAACAGCACAAGGCAATGCGTGCTTACTACGAGTTTATCGTCAAGAAGTATCTTGAGATTGTTCCTGAGAATCAGCAGTGGGGTATCTGCCAGTGGTGTGCTACTGACAGTCCAGCCAATAGTGGTTGGCGTGCTGGTTTGCCAGTAGGCCTCTGGGATTTGGATTATTATCGCAAGCACACCTATGGTGGCTTTGCAGCAGGTCTTGGTGCTCCTGAATATTGGAACGATGCCAAGTAAAGATATTGCCAGATATTAGTATCAAATATAGAATAAATTGAAAAGACATTAGTTTAGGTTTTATCATATACAAGGATTAACCGAAATGATGTTAGTCGTTAAGGTTGGTCGTGTCGTGATGACATGACCAATTTTTTTTATCCAAAAGCATCTTTATAATTGATATTTAACATATAACAAATGAGACGTTTAATAATTATCGCATCTCTTTTCATGAATCTGTGCCTTCCTATGGGGACACAGGCAAGTAATGGGGGCAATGTAAGCCCCGATCCGAATTTTCAGATTTATCTCTGTTTCGGACAGTCGAATATGGAGGGCAATGCCGCCATTGAAGACATCGACCGGACAGGAGTAAATCCAAGATTCGTGGCTATGTATGCCGTGGATGATGAGAAGGCAGGATGGAAAAAGGGACAGTGGCATACCGCTGTCCCTCCTCAGGCACGACCAGACACTGGCCTCACTCCTGTAGATTATTTCGGAAGAAAGATGGTGGATAACCTGCCAGACAGCATCAAGGTGGGAACCATCACCGTGGCTGTGGGCGGTGCCAGCATCGACCTTTTCGACAAGCGTACCTATAAGGCGTATCTGAAGAAGCAGCCCGACTGGATGAAGAACTTCGCATCGCAGTATAACGGCAATCCATACGCCCGACTCATCGAGCTTGCCAAGATAGCTCAGAAGCAGGGTGTCATCAAGGGTATCCTGCTGCATCAGGGAGAAACCAACAATGGTGATGCCAACTGGCCTAACCGGGTGAAGACCGTGTATAACGATATTCTGAAAGAGTTGCACCTGAAGGCAGAAGATGTACCTTTGCTCGTGGGAGAAACTGTTCAGAAAGACCAGGGCGGCAGCTGCTGGCAGCATATCGCCATTGTGGATGATATCGCCAAGACTATCCCTACTGCCCACGTCATCTCTTCCAAGGGATGTCCGCAGCGTGGCGATGGATTGCATTTCATTGCCGAAAGCTATCGCACCATGGGTAAGCGCTATGCCAATATGATGCTCTCGCTGCTCGGCATCATTCCGGATGCCAACTATCCGCGTGTGGACAAAGACCATCGTGCCTATGTCAAGCTCCACGCACCGGAAGCAAAGCAGGTTATCTTCGACATCTGCGGAAAGAAGTATCCTATGAAGAAGGATTTGGACGGCGACTGGTATGGTGTTTCAGACCCATTGGTAGTAGGCTTCCACTATTATTTCCTGAATGTGGATGGTGTACAGGTAGTAGATCCTGCCAGCGAAACTTATTTCGGCTGCTGCCGAGAGGCGAGTGGGCTGGAGGTTCCTGAGGGAGCCGAAGGCAACTACTATCGTCCTCAGCAGGGAGTAGCACAGGGTCAGGTTCGTTCGGTATCTTACTATGCTGCATCTCAGGGCAAGTTCCGCAGAGCCATGGTTTATACGCCTGCAGAATATGAAACCAATCTGAGCAAGCGCTATCCAGTGCTCTATCTGCAGCACGGAATGGGCGAGGATGAGACGGGCTGGAGCCATCAGGGCTATATGCAGCACATCATGGACAACCTCATTGCCGAAGGCAAGGCTGAGCCTATGATTGTGGTGATGGAGAGCGGCGATGTAAAGCAGCCTTTCGTGCCACGTCCGGGCAAGGATGTGGATGAGGAGCGCAAGCTCTATGGCGCATCTTTCTACGATGTGATTATCAAGGATCTGATTCCGATGGTAGATAAAAAGTTCCGAACCTATACCGACAGAGAGCATCGTGCGATGGCTGGTTTGTCGTGGGGCGGTTGCCAGACTTTCAACACCGTGTTGCCGAACTTGGATAAGTTCTCTGCCCTGGGAACCTTCAGCGGTGCACTTTTCGGTGTGGATGTCAAGACCTGCTTCAACGGCGTCTTTGCCGATGCAGAGAAGTTCAACAGTCAGATAAACTATATGTTCATGGGCTGCGGTTCAGAAGAGAACTTCGGCACGGAGAAGATGGCGAAGGAATTGAAGGACCTGGGCATCAAGCTTGATGTCTATGTTTCACCAGGTACTCATCATGAGTGGCTTACCTGGCGCCGCTGCCTGAAGGAATTTGTGCCACATCTGTTCAAGTAACAAGACTGGAAATCAATAGGATAATATAAAAGAAATCCCGAAACTGCCTGATAGCTTCGGGATTTCTTTTTGTTATATTTCTAATATCTTATGTTTCTTTTTGTTTTTTTATTATGTTTCGCAAAGTAATTGTAACATAAAAGAAAGTCATTTCACGAAATAAATCTTAATTTTGCAGCGTGCTTTGCAAAAGAATGTTTTTACTGAACACGTACACAATCATAAACTGATAAAATAAAATAAATAATTTAATCTATTTTCTTATGAGGAACTTAAGAAAGATTGAAAAGCCGTTAGCGTTGCTATCCTTTCTCTGTTTATTCCCAGCTGGGATGTCGGCTCAGAGTATAGTAAAAGGAGTAGTTACAGATCCAAGTGGTGAACCTATCATTGGTGCTACAGTGAAAGCTGCAGGCAGCAAGCTGGGTGTGATTACTGATTTGGATGGTAAGTTTAGCATTGATGCTGCACCTGATGCAACATTAACGATTACCTATGTGGGTATGGAGCCTAAGACCGTGAAAGCTCAGGCTGGTAAAATGCTTACCATTACCTTGAAGGATGATTCTAAAGTTCTGAATGATGTCGTTGTCATCGGTTATGGCGTTCAGAAGAAGAGCGACCTGACAGGTGCAGTTGCATCTATCAAGAGCGATGATATCAAGGGCTTGTCAGCTACCGATGCCGGTGCTGCCCTCCAGGGTAAGGCAGCCGGTGTACAGATTATTAATTCGGGTGGTCCGGGTGAGGCTGCCGATATCCGTATCCGTGGTTATTCTTCTAATAGTGGTAATATCGGTCCGTTGCTCATTGTCGATGGTCTGAAGGTGGATAACATCCAGTATCTGGATCCATCTATGATTGAAAGCATGGAGGTGTTGAAGGATGCCGCTTCTGCTGCCATCTATGGTGCGCAGGCGGGTAATGGTGTCGTTATCATCACAACCAAGACGGGTGCTGCCAATGGCGGTAAGGCACAGATTTCCTATAGCAGCAAGTTCACCATCCAGTCGTTGGGAAAGAAGGCTGATATCTTTGATGCTCCTGAGTATATCGAGTATCACAAGTATTTGGGCGATATTGATGATGCCTTGCTCCAGAAAAACGGTTATAATGGACAGAATACCAACTGGTATGACGAGGTGTTTGAGAATTCCTTGGCTCACCAGCATAGTCTCACCTTGCAGGCAAGTAACGGTAAGGGACGTTTCCTCGCTAGCTTGAATATCTTGAACAATGATGGTATCGTTAAAGGTAGCAAGGATACTTATAAGCGTTTCACTGGTCAGATCAATGCCGACTATGATATCTATAAGTGGTTGAACGTGACTACTAATACATCTTTCGAAAAGTGGAAGACCAAGGGCGTGACCAAGGGTTATGGTTCATTGCTGAACTCTGTGGTTTCTATCGATCCTTTGACTCCAGCATATATCAGTAATGTGGAGGATTTGGCTCCTGGCATGAAGGCACAGGTAGAAGCCGGTGGCGCAGTTCCTAGAGATCCAAGCCATAACAATGACTTCTATGGTACTTCTAAATATGTAGATGATGCTACTGGTAACCCTCTCTATCAGCGCGACCGTCATGACACATGGAATTCTGGTATCAATGTACGTGGTACCGTTGCTGCCAATATCAAGCCATTCAAGGGCTTTACATTTACTTCTCGCTTAGGTTATCGTATCACTCAGAGTAACTATCATAACTACGAGACTCCATATTGGTTATCATCTATGGCACATAGTGAAAACTATACCATTGCAGCGAATACCAATAATGGTTTGTACTATCAGTGGGAGAACTTTGCCAACTATATGAATACATTCGGCAAGCATACAGTGGGTGCGATGGCAGGTATGTCGTTTACCAAGAATCATTGGGACAATAGTTCCATCAGTTCTACAGGAGGTAACATACTCTCATATTATGAGCCAAACTTCCGTTACATCGACTACTTGTTGGCTGATGCAGCCAAGAGTGTAGGTAACGCTCCTTCAGATGCAACAGAGTTATCTTACTTCGGACGTTTGAGCTATAGCTATGACAACCGTTACTTCCTGCAGCTCAACTTCCGTCGTGATGCCTTCGATACATCGAAGCTTTCCAAGAAGGCTCGTTGGGGTAACTTCCCATCTTTCTCTGCGGGATGGTCTATCAGCAATGAGAAGTTCTTCAAGGATCATATCGACCGTGATGCCGTTTCCTTCCTGAAGCTCCGTGCATCATGGGGTCGCAATGGTAACGTCAATATCCTGAGCGGTTATCCATATTCTTCTCCTATTGCACTCAACCAGAGCTTCTATCAGTATAATCCATCTATCGGTGATGGTAAGCTTGCCTATGGTTCCAAGCCAACTGGTCTTGCCAATCCTGACTTGACGTGGGAGACATCTGAGCAGGTGGACTTAGGTCTTGATGCTCGTTTCCTTAACGACCGTCTTACCTTGGGTGTTGACTGGTATCGCAAGACTACCAAAGACCTCTTGATTCAGATTACTCCTCTTCCAGAGATTGGTGTAAACAAGAGTGTTGTTAATACAGGTAAGGTACTTAACTCTGGTCTTGATTTCGAGTTGGGTTGGAGAGACAACATCAAGGACTTCAAGTATAGTGTGACCGTAAATGGTTCAACTCTGAAGAATGAGGTGAAGGAGGTTTCTAACCTTATAAGCCGTTTGACCGAAATAGGTATTGATGGATTCAATAACCAGCTTAAGCCTACATTCGAGGCTGGCCATCAGGTATGGTATTTCCGTGGTTACAAGTATGCAGGTGTAGCCGAAGATGGTAGTGCTCTCTATTATAATAAGAATGGCGAAACAACTTCAGCTCCAACCGATGAAGATAAGCAGGATTTGGGCTCAGCTATTCCTAAGTTTACTTATGGTATTACTCTTAATGCAGAATATAAGGGCTTTGACCTCACCGTATTTGGAACAGGCGCTGCTGGCAACAAGATTTACAACTTGATGGTTTCTGCAGACCGTCCGTTGATCAATGGAATTGATACCTACTGGAAGGATTCTTGGAGAGCAGACCGTACCAATGCTAAATATCCTGATATGAAAAAGGTTGCTACCGACTGGAAGTTCTTCAGTTCTGATGCAGCTGTGTTCAGTGGCTCGTATTTCAAGATCAAGCAGATTCAGTTGGGCTATACATTGCCAAAGGCTATCACTAGCGTGGCAGGTATCAGCAATCTTCGTGTATATTGCTCACTGGATGATTTCTTCACCATCACCAACTATCCTGGTGCCGACCCTGAGACTGCTTCCATGAACAGTGGTGCTTCTCGTGGTTTCGATAATGGTACTTATCCAACTTCCAAGAAGGTGGTATTTGGTATCAATGTAACATTCTAACCTTTAATATTCAAAAACAATGAAGAAAATATTATTTTCAACAATATTGGCTCTTGCTGCCACAGGAACAATGACGCTCACTACGTCTTGTGAGGATCAGCTAGACATTGAGCAGAAGGGTGTAATACCTACCGAGAACTTCTATAAGACCGATGCTGATGCAGAGGCAGCCCTCGTTGCTGCATACGAAGGCTTTATGTGTAATGTGATGGGACGTAACCACGATGGTGGTGGCCCAGGTATTTATACTCCATTGAAACTGATAGTCAATGAGTGTGGAGACGATGTGTTGGCAGCAGGTGCCAACTCTGGTGATAATACGTTTGGTATCATGCTCAATCAGTTCTATTATGATGCTGAGGCTGAGGTGCCAAAGTTTATGTACACAGGTCTCTATCTCTCTGTATATACCTGTAACCTTGTACTCGATCACTTTGCCGATGCTACTACCGCTGTGCAGAAACGTTGCGCTGCAGAGGCTCGTGTGCTTCGTGCTTATGATTATTTCCTGTTGGCTAATCTTTGGGGTACTCCACCATTGGTAACTCATGTTCTGGATGCTTCTGCACAGCCTTTTAATTGTGATAAGGATCCTGAGAATCCTATGAATCACCAACAGTTGATAGAGTGGATTGCGCAGGAATGTGAGAATGCTGCCAACGATTTGGATGAGCGTAAAAGTAAGGATGACAAGGATGGAGCTGTGAAGGTAACCAAGGGCTTTGCATATGCTCTTGCCGGAAAGGCTTATTTGTTTGCCGGTCAGTATGATAAGGCTAAAACTGCTCTTAAAAAGGTTATAGACTCGGGCAAGTATGATCTTGTTCCTGGTGAGCAATATGCCGACAACTTCCATATCGAGGGTGATGCCAACGAGGAGAAGGTATTTGAAGTCAACTTCGAGTATAATGCAGGTAAGACCGATTGGAGTGGTATGATTCAGCGTTCTAGCTGGATGGAGACCAACTATTGGGATTGGCGTGCTGATCACTTTGTTGCTTCTCCTAACAAGGTTTATTGTGGCGGCGTTGATGGCTGGGGTGGCCTTGGCGTGCCTCAGTGGTTTGGTGACGAGTTCTATAAAAATGATGGTGACTCTTACCGCTTGAAGGCTACTTTAAAGCATATTGATGATGCGGTTTATCATATGTCTTACGGCAAGGATGAAATCGATAATATGACTGACGAGCAGAAGAAAACCAGTGACAAGATTGGCATCAATGACCCTCTTCAGGGACTCTACGGCAACTCTACCTGGTTGGCATTCAAGCAAATAATGAGAGCTTCTGATACTGAAGGCAAGAAATATGGTGATAACATTCGCTTGAATAATTATCTTGTAATGCGTTACGCTGAGGTTTTGCTCAATTATGCAGAGGCTTGTCTTCAGACAGGCGATCAGGCTGAAGCTAAGAAATATATCAATATGATTCAGAAACGTGCTGGTTCCAAGACAATCAGTGAAACTGTTGATATGGATGTGTTGAAGAAAGAAAAGTCATATGAACTTTGGCTTGAAGGCTGTCGTTGGTTCGATATCATGCGATGGAATGATACAAAGGCCATTGATCGTTTGACTAAGGCTGGTACAGTCGTGCCACATTTGTTTGATAAGGTTTTCAGAGCTCCAAAGGCAGACGACCAGAATATATTTTGGGAGCATGGATCAGAAGCAAACAGCCGTTTCTATACGACCAACACTCCTGAGACTAATTTCAAGGTAGGTTTCAAGGAGGGCAAGCATGAGTTCTTCCCTTATCCACAGACCGTGTTGGATAAGAATCCTAACCTGGAGCAGAACCCTGGTTGGTAATCATGAAGTTGTTTTGTAAATAAAACGTTTTAAGTTAAAAGAACTATAGGTTAGTTTGATAATTAGGGGGTGTTTTGAAAAGAAGCACCCCCTTTTTTCTTCTTTAAGGGAATTTGCGTATGAAAACATGGATGTGTGCAATGTTGATGACAATGGCGGTAGGAGCATCAGCCCAAAACCCGATTATCAGCGGACAGTATTCTGCTGATCCTACGGCTCGCGTATTCAACGGGAAGGTATATCTTTATCCTTCTCATGACATTCCGAGTCCTATCGAGAAACTGAAGGAATGGTTCTGCATGGCAGATTATCACGTTTTCTCTTCTTCCAATCTTACCGAGTGGCAGGATCATGGAGTCATCGTTTCGCAGGACAAAGTACCTTGGGTACAAGACGGCAGTTATACGATGTGGGCTCCAGATTGTGTGGAGAAAGACGGGAAATATTACTTCTATTTCCCTGCTGCTCCCAAGGGGGAGGAGAAGGGGTTCGGAATAGGTGTGGCGGTTGCCGACCATCCGGAAGGACCATTTATGCCGATGTGGAAACCCATAGAGGGGGTTCATGGTATAGACCCTTGTGTGTTGATAGATAAGGACGGACAGGCTTATATCTACTGGGCGGGAGCTGGTTTGCACATGGCTAAGCTGAAACCAAACATGACGGAACTTGCCTCGGAACCCAAACAGGTAGAGGGGTTGCCTGAGGGATTCAAGGAAGGACCATTTGCCTTCGAGCGTAACGGCAAATATTATTTCACCTTCCCTTGGGTACGTGAAAAGGATGGAACCGAAACGCTGGCTTATGCCATGGCTGACCATCCGATGGGACCTTTCACATTCAAGGGCATCATCATGGATGAGTCGCCTACGAAGTGCTGGACCAATCATCATAGCATCGTAGAATATCAGGGACAGTGGTATCTCTTCTATCATCATAATGATTATTCGCCTAAATTCGACAAGAACCGCTCGGTGCGAATCGACTCTCTGAACTTCAATCCTGACGGAACGATACAGAAGGTGATACCTACACTAAGAGGTGTGGGATTGACGAAGGCACGTTCGCATATTCAGATTGACCGTTATTCTGCGCTGCAAGGTAAGGGTATTGGTATTGAATATCTGGATAAAAACAATTGTTTTGCCGGCTGGAAGACTCTCTTCTCTAAATCGAATACTGCTCTTATATATAATAAGGTGGATTTCGGTAACGAGAAGGTGGAAGAAATCACCGTTCGTGCCAAGTCGGTTAAGGGCGGTGTGCTCGTAGTCAGAGCCGATGGCAAGAAGGGTAATATCATCGCTAAGGTGAAGATTCCGAAGTCGGCAGCCTGGAAGAATGTCCGTGCCCAGGTGCTCCATGCTCCTCAGGGCGTTCATGCTCTCCATGTATCCTTGCAGAGTGGAGCCGATGTAGAGGTTGACTGGCTGGGCTTTATCTGATTATCGAACCTCAATAATAATGAATAGTCTATGTACAACTTTTTCTATAAAATAGTTAGATTGTTTTGTTTATGTGTATTCCTTTTTGGGCATTCCTCTGCGGATGCCCAAAATAGGAATTTACCTGCAGACATCAATCCTTATTTCGGACCAGTCGGCAAACAGACTGTTATGCCTAATGCGGCTGGCTTTATTCAGAGATGGTTGCTCTTGGAGCCAATCTCTGTGCCGGTCAAGAGCAATGTCGTTTTTACTGATTCTTATCTGAAGGAGATATTCCATACGCAGTATTTCCCTAAACAGATGGAAACTGTTCCTAAGGATGGAGCCGTTGTGAAGGTGGGCAAGGAAAAACTGAAATGGCATGCGCTGGATAGTAAACTGTTTAATGTGAAGCTCTTCCGTTTCGCTACTTCGTTTAAGAAGCCCAAGTATGGTGTCTTGTTCTGGGCGGTTACCGTTATCGATTGCCCTGAGGAGATGAAAGACGTCCGCTTGTCTGTTGGCTCGAATGGTGCTTCCATGTGGTGGCTCAATGGTGAGGAGGCGGTGATGCTCGAAGGCGACCGAAGGATGGTTCGCGATGATGTGGTTTCTAAGAAGCTTACCTTGAAGAAAGGTAGAAATATCCTTCGTGGTGCGGTCATCAATGGTCCTGGCATGAGCGACTTCTGTGTCCGAATCATCGACGGACAAGGCAAGCCAGTCAGAAACCTGTCTATTCAAGTGAAGTAGTGCAATCAATAAAGAATGTTATGAAACAGAACAATATATTTTTCAGATATTTTAGCCCGGTTGCTGTTCAGCAGAAACTTTATGCCGCTGCTTTGGTTGCCTTGTTGTCTTCATCTGCTTACGAGGCAGAAGCCCAGGTTGGCGAACCTTTCATTCATGATCCTTCTACCATTGCCCTGTGTGATGGAAAGTATTATACCTTTGGAACGGGTGAAGGTGGAATCTGGTCGGAGGATGGCTGGACCTGGCAGGGTGGTGCTGTTCGTCCCGGCAGAGGAGCGGCTCCTGATGTGTTGAAGATTGGCGACCGTTATCTTGTAGCCTACAGTGCTACGGGTGGTGGATTGGGAGGCAGTCATCGCGGTGATGTCCTGACGATGTGGAACAAAACGCTCGATCCGAAATCGCCTGATTTCAAATATACTGAACCAGTTGTGGTAGCCTCATCCTTGGATGATGAAGACTGTGATGCCATTGATGCGGGCTTGTTGCTCGATCCTACTACCGGCAGACTCTGGCTCAGCTATGGTACCTATTTCGGATTTATCCGTTTGGTAGAACTTGATCCGAAGACGGGTAAGCGGATGGAAGGCAACGAACCCGTCAATATCGCCATCGACTGCGAAGCTACTGATTTGATTTACCGCAATGGCTGGTATTATCTTCTCGGCACTCATGGCACCTGTTGCGATGGTCCTAATTCTACCTACAATATCGTGGTGGGACGTTCGCGAAAGATAACCGGTCCATACGTAGATAATGTGGGCAGAGAGATGTTGCAGGGCGGTGGAAAGATGGTGATTGCTGCCAATAATCTGAAGACGGGTCCCGGTCACTTCGGACGCTATATTGAGGAAGAAGGTGTGGAAAAGATGTCGTTCCACTATGAGTCTGATTTCAGACAGGGAGGACGAAGCGTGTTGGCTATCCGTCCTTTATTGTGGAAGAACGACTGGCCTGTGGCTGGTGATGAATTTCATACCGGAACCTACGAGATAGAATCGGAACGAAGAGGCTATGCCCTGGAGATTGCCGTAGATTTCGTGAGAATGCAGCGGGATATCGAACCTTTCTGGATCAAGCCGACCAAGCCTCTGAAAAATATTGAACCTCAGACATTGAAGGAGGTAGAGGCAGAATGGCCTAAGGGAGAAGTAAAGGTAAGAATGAACGATTACATGTTCCGTCCTCATCAGAAGTGGAGTATCATGCCTGCCGGAAAGGGTGGTTATCTGGGTGGTCCTTATTATAAGATCTGCATAGAAGGCACTACCCGCTATCTTACTGCAACCGCTCAGCATGATGTCATTGCCAAACCTGAGTTTACGGGTGAAGATGCCCAGCTTTGGCGCATCGAGCAGCTTACCGATGGCACCTATCGCATCATGCCGAAGGCTGTGCCAGGCACAGAAAAGAAACTGGCATTGGTTTCACTCGGCGACTGTACCCCAGGTCTGGCTCCTTTCGATTTCAACAGCGATAATTCTAAATGGAATTTCAGACAACAATAAATTCATGATGAATCCCAATTTAATATACTAATAGCTTAATAGTAATTACAATGAACAAGAATGTTATATACGCAGCTTTGATGTTTGTGGTAACTATGTCTTCCGGCAATGCCTCAGCTCAGCAGTTTCCTTATCAGAATCCAGCCCTCTCGGCTCATGAGAGAGCGGTAGATTTGTGTGGTCGTCTCACTTTGGAAGAGAAAGCTTCTCTGATGCTGGATGATTCGCCGGCTATCCCACGATTGGGAATCAAGAGATTCCAGTGGTGGAGCGAGGCACTGCATGGTGTGGCGAACATGGGAGATGTAACCGTTTTTCCAGAACCTATCGGAATGGCAGCTTCGTTTAACGACGGAATGGTGTATAGAGTCTTTGATGCAACATCTGATGAGATGCGTGCCAAATGGAATGAACTGCAGCAGAAGGGAGGAGATGTAACCCGTTTCCATGCCCTTTCGGTCTGGACTCCAAACGTGAATATCTTCCGTGATCCTCGCTGGGGACGTGGACAGGAAACCTATGGTGAGGATCCTTATCTTACCAGTAGGATGGGATGTGCCGTGGTGCGCGGATTGCAGGGACCTGAAGATACGAAATACCGCAAACTCTGGGCTTGTGCCAAGCACTATGCAATTCATAGCGGACCAGAATGGGCTCGCCATACAGACAATATTACCGATGTTACACCGCGCGACCTTTGGGAAACTTATATGCCTGCCTTCAAATCACTGGTGCAGGATGCCAAGGTGCGTGAGGTGATGTGTGCCTATCAGCGTTGGGATGATGAACCATGCTGCGGCAACACCCGCCTTTTGCAGCAGATTCTCAGGGATGAGTGGGGATTCAAGTACCTGGTAGTTTCCGACTGTGGTGCTGTTACTGATTTCTGGGAGAATCATAAGGTTTCGAGCAATGCCAGAAATGCAGCAGCTAAGGGTGTATTGGCAGGAACCGATGTAGAATGTGGATTTAATTATGTATATAAATCGGTGCCTGAGGCTGTGAAGTATGGTGCCCTGACTGAAGAAGAAGTTGATAAGCATGTGATTCGTCTGCTCGAAGGTCGTTTCGACTTGGGTGAGATGGATGACAACAAGATAGTATCATGGTCGAAGATTCCTGTGTCTGTGCTTTGCAGCAAGGCGCATCGCCAGCTCTCGCTCGATATGGCTCTGCAGACCATGACGCTGCTCCAAAACAATAATGAGGTATTGCCTCTCGATAAAAAGGTAAAGAAGATTGCTTTCATCGGACCAAATGTGGATAACGAACCGATGATGTGGGGAAACTATAATGGTACTCCACGACAGACAATTACCATCCTGGATGGTATCAAGAGTCGTTTGAAGAAAAACCAGGTCGTCACCTTTAAAGGGTGCGACCTGGTGAACGACCAGACTTTGGATTCTTACTTCGACCAGTGTAGCATGGATGGCAAGATGGGCTTTAAGGGCACTTTCTGGAACAATCGTGAAATGAACGGTAAGCCTGTTACCATCACCCAGGAAAAGAATCCTGTGCAGGTAACTACCTATGGTCAGCATTCGTTTGCACCTAATGTGAAGTTGACGGGCTTTTCTGCCAAGTATGAAACCGTATTCCGTCCTAAGCAGAACGCCAAGGTATTGCTCGATGTGGCTGCCTGCGGTCATTATGAGGTTTATCTGAATGGTGAGAAAAAGTCAGAGAAGAGCGATTGGCGTACTGCAGAATCCCGCATCGAGTTTGAGGGCGTGAAAGGCAAGGAGTATCAGATAGAAATACGCTATGCGGAAATGCCAAATTATAATGCCAATATGAAGATCAATATCGGTCATGAGAATCCTATCGACTATCAGGCTTCGCTCAAGCAGTTGAAGGATTGCGAGACTGTAGTCTTCGTAGGTGGCATCTCTCCACAGTTGGAAGGTGAGGAAATGCCTATCGAGATTCCTGGCTTCAAGGGTGGTGACCGCACCAACATAGAATTGCCAAAGGTTCAGCGCAATTTCCTGAAGGCTTTGAAGGAGGCGGGCAAAAAGGTTGTCTTTGTCAACTGTTCGGGTTCGGCTATCGCCTTGACTCCAGAGACAGAGAGTTGCGATGCTATTCTCCAAGCCTGGTATCCTGGTCAGGAAGGTGGTGAGGCAGTGGCTCGTGTACTCTTCGGAGAGTACAATCCTGCCGGCAAGTTGCCTATTACGTTCTATAAGAATTCAGAGCAGTTGCCTGATTTCAAGGATTACAGCATGAAGGGCAGAACCTATCGTTATATGAACGATGCGCTCTTCCCATTCGGATATGGTTTAAGCTACACTTCTTTCCGTATAGGTGATGCTACACTTTCCAACTCTATCTTGAAGAAGGGTGAAAAGATTACGCTGAAGGTACCGGTAAGTAATGTTGGAAAGAAGGATGGGACCGAGATTGTGCAGGTGTATGTGAAGAATCCTGCCGATACCGAAGGACCATTGAAGAGCTTGAAGGCTTTCGAGAGAGTGGAGGTGAAGGCAGGAAAGACTGCTGAGGCTGTCATTACGCTGGATAGCAAGAACTTCGAACTCTTCGATGCTGCCACCAATACCGTGCGTGCCAAGGCAGGAAAGTATGAGGTTTATTACGGCAGCAGTTCGGCTGGTAAGGATTTGAAGAAACTGGATGTTTCTATTGAATATTAAGTAACTTGAGAAAATCATCAAGGAGCTGAGTAAATATGAAAAGAGGGTGTATCTTGGACTTTTGACACACCCTCTTTCTGTAATCTTAATCCTTCTTTACACACACGTATATATTTTTTTAAGAAAAAAGTCTCATAGTCTCATTTTTAGCCGCAAATATCACGTTATATTGTTGATATAAAGATATTTATAACTAATGAGACTTCTAGCAAAAAGTAGAAAGAAGTATCATAGAAGTATCATTAAAAATCATAGAAGTATCATTAAAGATAATACAAAGCATGCGAAAATCCAGTTTAAACGTTTTAAATATCGCAAAGAATCAAAAAAATATTGCCCAAAAATGAGTCCGATGTTTGGGCACTCGTTGCCCGCTTTATGGGCAGTGGTTGCCCAGCACAGGGGCTGCTGATGCCCACTTGGTGGGCTACGGATGCCCGTGTAACGGGCACAGAAAGACCAACCGAAGGGCATAAAGGGACCATCTGATGAACTGACTTTTCCTGATTTCAGTAGATGCTTTTTTACTTTATAAACTAGAAAGGTAGACACTATCAATTTCATAAAACTGAAATAGTAGACGCATTAGCTAAAAGTGCAGTCAATGATACTTCTATGATACATCAATGAGACTTCTCGGCGCTAAAACAGAAAAGTCTCATTGTTGCTAAATCTTTATATAACAAGTGCTTAAACCATATTTTTCAAACAAAAATGAGACTATGAGACTTTTTTCGCTAAAAAATTTTTTTCACGTAAGCGATCGGCGTCTATAAAAGATGAAAAACTCCCAAAAAGTTTGGAGATTTAACCAAAACACCTCATCTCATTTTATGACGCACCCTCTTCTTACTTGTTACATCCTATAAACTCTTGGATAAACGTTGATAGAGTGATAAAATTCCCTTCAAGGTATTGGGTACACAGTTCTATACAGAATAAATCCCGAAATCGCTTGGCGGTTTCGGGATTTTTGCTTATCTTTGCCAACGTTAATGGTAAATAGTTGATAATATGGCAACGAAGTTATATCCAATAGGCATGCAGACCTTCTCTGAGATTCGAGAGGAGGACTTTCTTTATGTAGATAAGACGGAGTACATCTATCGTATGACTCATACGAGTGGAAAGTATTTCTTCTTGGCGCGTCCACGTCGTTTCGGAAAGTCACTCCTCGTCTCTACTATGCAGAGCTATTTCGAGGGAAAGAAGGAATTGTTCAAGGGATTGGCAATTGATAAGTTAGAAAAGGAGTGGACGGAATATCCTGTCCTCCATTTTGACATGAGCGGTGGCAAGCACATGGAACCCGAGCAGCTGGAATTGTATTTGGGCTATATCCTGGAAGATCAAGAGAAGAAATGGGGTATAAACGAGCCACGTATCGGGGCAAATAACCGACTCATCGACCTCATCAATACTGCTTATGAGAAGAGCGGAAAACAAGTGGTTGTGCTCATCGATGAATATGATGCGCCTATGCTGGATGTGGCTCACGAGAAAGAGCAGCTGGATGTGTTGCGCAATATCATGCGTAACTTCTTTAGTCCTCTGAAATATAGTGAGGCAAAACTGCGTTTTGTTTTCCTTACAGGTATCACCAAGTTCTCGCAAGTTAGCATCTTTAGTGAACTGAACAATATCACAAATGTGTCGATGGACGATGAATATGCAGGAATCTGCGGCATCACCAAAGAAGAACTTCTGGAAAATATGTCGGATGACATCGATATGCTTGCTGACGCACTTGGATATTCTAAAGAAATGATGATTGCAAAGCTCAAGGAAAATTATGATGGCTATCATTTCTCGAAGAAATCGCCAGACGTTTTCAATCCATATAGTCTGCTCAACTGTTTCTCGAAAAAGGAATTGGGGGCATTCTGGTTCAGTTCTGGTACGCCAACTTATCTTATCAATATGTTGAGGCAGTTTGGCGTGTTGCCAACGGAGATAGCTCCGACAGAAGCTGTAAGTTCATCCTTTAATGCACCAACGGAGAATATGAAGACTATCACGCCGCTGCTCTACCAGAGTGGATATGTTACCATCAAGGAGTACGATCAGGAAACGAGGATTTATACCCTGGATATTCCAAACAAGGAAATCAAGGTAGGGTTGTTTGATAATCTTCTGCCAAACTACGTGGATGGTGTCTCTGCCGAACGGGGCAATGTGGCAATAGCCAAAATGGCATTGCTTATTGGCAAGCGCAACATGGATGGTGCCTTGCATCTGTTGCAAGACTTCCTGGGTACGGTGCCATACTGCAACGTGACCAATTATGAGGGGCATTATCAGCAGATGCTCTTCATCATCTTTACTCTCTTAACCAATTACCTGGTGGATGTGGAGGTGCATACGCCACGTGGCAGGGTAGATATTGTGCTCCTTACCAAGACCGATCTCTATGTGGTTGAATTGAAGCTGAATAAGAGTGCTCAGGCGGCAATGCAGCAAATCAATCTGAAGAACTATCGTCAGCGATTCGCTCTTTGTGGCTTGCCAATTACCAAGGTTGGCATCAATTTTGATTCTACCCAAGGTACTATTGAGGATTGGGTGATAGAGGCATGAGCATCTGAGAGATAGGTAAAAAAATAAAAGAGGGTGTGTCAACATAATAAATCCCGAAATCGCTTGGCGGTTTCGGGATTTTTGCTTATCTTTGCCAACGTTAATGGTAAATAGTTGATAATATGGCAACGAAGTTATATCCAATAGGCATGCAGACCTTCTCTGAGATTCGAGAGGAGGACTTTCTTTATGTAGATAAGACGGAGTACATCTATCGTATGACTCATACGAGTGGAAAGTATTTCTTCTTGGCGCGTCCACGTCGTTTCGGAAAGTCACTCCTCGTCTCTACTATGCAGAGCTATTTCGAGGGAAAGAAGGAACTCTTTAAGGGACTTGCTATTGAAAAACTGGAGAAGGAGTGGACGAAATATCCTGTGCTTCATTTTAGTTTGGCAGGTGGAAAGCACATGGAGAAAGATCAATTGGTGCGCTATCTCTTATATATATTAAAGGTAAATGAAGAAAAATTTGGCATCGTCAATGATTCTCCTGACCCGAATGTCCGTATGCTTAATTTAATAAAAACAGTATATGAACAGACTGGGCAGAAGGTTGTTGTGCTCATCGATGAATACGATGCTCCTTTGCTTGATGTGGTGCACGAGGATACCAGCTTGGGCGTCTTAAGGGAGGTGATGCGCAATTTCTATAGTCCCCTAAAGGATAGCGACCGTATGTTGCGTTTCGTCTTCTTGACAGGCATCACCAAGTTCTCGCAACTTAGTATATTCAGTGAACTCAATAATATTACTAATGTGAGTATGTACCAAGAGTATGCTGGCATTTGCGGCATTACCAAAGAGGAATTGTTGGATAAGTTTGATGAGGATATTGATGTGTTAGCAGGTAGGTTGGGATTGACACACGAACAAGCCTTGTCAAAACTGAAGGAAAATTATGATGGCTATCACTTTACCTGGCCATCATCAGATATTTTCAATCCTTATAGCTTGTTGAACTGTTTAGCTGAAGGACAGATGAATTCCTATTGGTTTGGCTCAGGCACTCCTACTTATCTCCTTAATATGATGCGGAAATATGACTTTACACCGATTGACCTGGGTGAACAGATGGATGCATCAAAGGATGATTTCGATGCAGCCACTGAGACGATGACTACTATCATGCCTTTGCTTTATCAGAGTGGTTATATCACAATCAAGAATTATGATCCGGAAACGGAACTCTATACCTTGGCTCTGCCTAACAAAGAGGTGAGGATAGGTTTGTATCGCAGTATGTTGCCGCATTATTTGGCGGCAAAGTCTGCAATGTGCAATACAACTGTGGCCAAAATGTCGGCTCTTATCAATAAGGGTAACATGGATGGTGCTCTTCAGCTATTGAAAACGTTCTGGGAGACGGTACCTTATTGCGATAATACCGATTATGAGGGGCATTATCAGCAGACAATGTATATCATCTTTGTCCTGCTTACGAATTTCCGTATATTGGTGGAACAGCATACTTTCCGGGGAAGAACAGACATTACGATGGAAACAAAGGATACCATCTATGTGATAGAACTGAAATTTAATAAGTCGGCACAAGAGGCTTTTGACCAAATCAACAACAAGCATTATGCTGATGCTTTTGCCCTAAAAGGCAAAAACGTGGAAAAGATTGGTATGAACTTTATGATTGATGAAGATAAGACTATCGTATTGGATTGGGTAAAATATTCCTGCTAAAAAATGAGGGTGTGTCATAAGTCCATGACACATCCTCATTTTTTCTTGTTGGATGCTGATATCGGTGCAGGCAATCAGCCTATGCTAGCAAGCAAGAATGTGGAATATAACGGAAAAGCAGTAAGGCTGTAAGGGTACAGATGTAAGTGTTACATCATATTAAGAATTTGACACATGTGAAAAAGCAGAATTCTACTTTTTTGATTACTTTTGCAGCAACAAATAACAATTTAATATACTATAATTAATTTAAATCATAAAATGACTAGATTCAGAATGATTTTATCCCTGCTTTTGGCTGGCATGGGAACTGTAGCAACAGCACAGAACATCAACTTGCCAATCATCCAGACCAAGTACACAGCCGATCCTGCACCTTATGTGCACAACGATACGGTTTATCTCTATACCACCCACGATGAGGATGGGGCTGAGGGGTTCCTGATGAAAGACTGGCTGCTCTACACCTCAACGGATATGGTAAACTGGCAAGACCGCGGTGCCGTGGCTTCATTGAAAGACTTCAAGTGGTTCAAGGGCGAGAATGGTGCCTGGGCAGAGCAGGTCATCGAGCGCAATGGCAAATGGTATATGTATTGCCCAATCCACGGTCATGGCATCGGAGTGCTGGTAGCTGATAATCCATACGGACCGTTCAAGGATCCTATCGGAAAGCCTTTGGCATGGGAGGGCGACTGGTTCGACATCGACCCTACCGTATGGATAGATGATGATAATCAGGCTTACATGTATTGGGGCAACCCGGAGTTGAAGGCAGTGAAACTGAACGAGGACATGATTTCTTATTCTGATTCCATCATGCACTTCCCGAAGATTCAGGATTATCAGGAAGGTCCTTGGCTCTGGAAGCGCAATGGCAATTATTATCTGGCTTATGCTTCTACCTGCTGTCCTGAGGGCATCGGTTATGCGATGAGCAAGAATCCGCTCGGACCGTGGGAATATAAGGGACATATCATGAACCATACGCCCCGCACTCGTGGCAATCATCCGGGCATCATCGACTATAAGGGCAAGAGCTATTGCTTCGGCTTGAATTATGACATCTTCCGTTTGAAGACGGGGCGTCATGCCGAGCAGCGTTCTGTTTCTGCGGCTGAAATGACTTACAATCCTGACGGAACCATCCAGGAGTTGCCATACTTCCAGGATTGCAAGTTGGAGCAGATAGAATGGTTCAACCCTTATCGCCAGGTTGAGGCTGAGACGATGGCTTGGGGCTATGGATTGAAGACGCAGCCTAAGAACGAATGGGCGCAGAAGGACAGATGGAACCAGGTGGTTACGAATATTGATGAGGATGAGTATATCCTCTTGAAGGGTGTTGACTTCAAGAAGGGTGCAAGTAAGTTTGAGGTTTCTGCCTCTTGCCACATGTTTGGCGGCAGCATCGAAATCCGTCTTGATGGGGTAAACGGCCAGTGCATCGGCAAGGTGGATATCAAGAACACCAAGGATGAATACAAAACCTTCTCTACTCAGGTGAAGAAGGTAAAGGGTGTTCATGATCTCTACTTCGTCTTTAAGGGAGGCGACATCCAGAAGCAGAACCTCTTCTTCCTGGATTGGTGGAAGTTTGGGGAGTAAGATAAACTTAATAAAGTTTTTGAAACATTCTATAACGTCATTATGATTATTTTTTCGTAATTTTGCAGCATTAAACGAAAAAACAATCATAATGATGAATACAACGAAAATCTTGGCTCTCAGAAAGCCGTTATTGATAAGCGCATGCCTGCTTGCCATGCAGGGTGCTGCCTATGCACAGAACCCAATCGTACAAACACAGTTAACTACCGACCCGGCACCTCTGGTTGTCGGAGACCGTCTCTATGTATATACCGGTCATGATGAAGATAAGGCTGACTTCTTCTGGATGAACGAATGGCGTGTATATTCCACCAAGGATATGGTGAACTGGACAGACCATGGTTCTCCGCTCGACCTCAGTTCTTTTTCCTGGGCAGACGACCGTGCCTGGGCAGCACAGACTATCGAACGTAATGGTAAGTATTACTGGTATATCTGTGCGCACTCTAAACTGACGGGCGGAATGGCTATCGGCGTAGCTGTGGCTGATTCTCCTACCGGTCCGTTCAAGGATGCGCTGGGCAAACCGCTTTTCGATAATGGAAGTTGGGACAATATCGACCCAACCGTCTGGATGGACGAGGATGGTCAGGCTTATCTCTATTGGGGTAATCCACATCTTTACTATGCCAAACTGAATAAAGATATGATCAGCTTCAAGGGTGGTATAGATGCTAAGGCTGCTGTTGATGAAAAGCGTGAAGTGGGCAGAATCGTGATGACTGAGGAGGGATTCGGTTCGCCTGACGTGGAGAAGCGTGATTCTACCAGAAAATATAAAGATTGCTACACAGAGGGACCTTGGTTCATGAAGCGTGGCAAGAACTATTATATGCTTTATGCTGCAGGTGGAGTGCCTGAGCATATCGCTTATTCCATGAGCAAGAAGCCTTTCGGACCATGGAAGTATATGGGCGAAATCATGCCATTGGAAGATACGGGTTCCTTTACTAACCATTGCGGTGTGACCGACTTCAAGGGCAAGTCTTATTTCTTCTATCATACGGGTAAACTGGGTGGCGGATTCGGACGCAGTGTGGCTGTGGAAGAATTCAAATATAATGCCGATGGCACCTTCCCAATCATCCACCATACCCAGGAAGGAGTGGCTCCTATCGCAACTCTCAATCCTTACAAGCGTCAGGAGGCTGAAACCATCGCTTTCTCTAAGGGAGTGAAGTCGGAGCAGACCGATGATACGGGTGTTTATATCTCTGAAATTCATACAGGTGATTATATCAAGGTACGTGAGGTGGATTTCGGAAATGAGAGTCCGGATGCATTTGCCATCTCAGCGGCGTGCGCTTCGCTTGGAGGTTCGCTGGAGGTTCACCTCGATAAGGAAGATGGCGAACTGATAGCTAAACTTGATGTTACCAAGACGGGTGGCTGGGAAAAGTGGAAGACTTTCTCGGCACAAATGCTAAAGAAAGTGACAGGAAAGCATGATATATACTTCGTGTTCAAGGGATTGAAGGGAAGCAAACTCTTCAATTTCGACTGGTGGAAGTTTGAGAAGAATTTCGCCAATCCTGTGGTTTGGGCTGATGTGCCTGATGTGGATGTAATCCGTGTGGGTGACAGCTTCTATATGGTAAGCACCACCATGCATCTGATGCCGGGTGCGCCTATCATGAAATCGAAGGATCTGGTGAACTGGGAAACCGTGAACTATATCTTCCCTAAACTTACCGATTCGCCTAAGTATGACATGAAGGAGGGTACGGTGTATGGTCGTGGTCAGTGGGCCACTTCGCTGCAGTATCATCGTGGCAAGTTCTATGCGCTCTTTGCTCCAAACGATAATCCTGGTGGAGAGACTTATATCTGTACAGCCGATGATATCGAGGGCAAATGGACTGTCCACAGCCGTTTGCAGCATTTCCATGATGCTGCTCTCTTCTTCGATGACGACGATAAGGCATACGTGGTTTATGGAACGGGAGAGATGGTGCAGCTGAATGCAGACCTTACGGAAGTGGTGCCGGGCAGCCATCGTAAACTCTTTGAGCGTGATGCTGATGAAACGGGTTTGCTCGAAGGCTCCCGCATGATCAAGCACAACGGCAAGTATTATCTTCTGATGATTTCGTGGCCACAGGGACATCCTCGTCGTGAAGTTTGTTATCGTGCTGATAAAATAACGGGTCCTTACGAAAAGAAGGTGATTCTGGAAACGGAGTTTGCCGGATTCAACGGCGTGGGACAAGGTACGATTGTAGATGATAAGGATGGCAACTGGTATGGCATCGTATTCCAAGACCGTGGTGGTGTGGGCAGAGTGCTCACGCTGGAGCCATGTACCTGGAAGGACGGATGGCCTATGCTGACCGATGAGAAGGGCAATATTCCTGCCGAGATGCAGAAGCCTGTATTGGGATATGACGGCAAGGGACTCGTGTATAGCGACGATTTCTCGAAGGATAAACTGGAACTGCAGTGGCAGTGGAACCACAATCCTGTGGATAATGCCTGGTCGCTCACAGAGCGCAAGGGCTGGCTCCGCCTGAAGACATCCCGTATTGTTCCTAACATCTTCCTGGCTCCTAATACCATCAGTACCCGTACTGAAGGACCAACCTGCGAGGGAATCATCAAGATGGATGTGAGCAAGATGAAAGATGGCGATGTGGCTGGCTTGTCAGCCTTCCAGGGTGATGCAGCCCTGCTTTCTATCGTAAAGGAAGGCAAGAAACTCTTTGTGGTGGGTACCAAGGAGAGTGTAGCTTTGACTGAAAAGGAAAAGGCTGTGACCGAAGTGAAGCGTGAGGAGGTGTATCGCCAGCCTTTGAATCTGAAGCAGGATAAGGCAACGAAATCAAGCATCATCTATCTGAAGATGAGTTGCGATTTCCGTCTTCATCAGGATCTCGCCACCTTATTATATAGTATAGATGGAAAGACCTGGATTCCTGCCATCAAGGATTTCAAGATGCAGTATGATTATCGCCGCTTCTTCATGGGTACCCGTATCGCCATCTACAATTATGCCACAAAGGCTGCTGGTGGATATGTGGATGTGGATAGTTTTGAGTATCAAAAACAGAATAGTAGTGAGAAATAGAATAATATTGGGAACTATGGCTTTGGCGTTTCTTCTTCCGGTAAAGATGATGGCTAAGGCTAGCAGTTCTGCTAATAGTACTCTGCTTTGGTATAACGCCCCAGCCCAGCAGTGGCTGGAGGCTCTGCCTATCGGAAACTCACATCTGGGAGGTATGGTGTATGGCGGAACCACGGATGAGAATATCCAGTTGAATGAGGAGACTTTCTGGAGTGGCGGTCCTCATAACAACAATAGCAAGAAATCCCTGGAGAATCTGCCAAAGGTGAGGGAACTCATCTTCAATGGCAGGGAAGAGGAGGCGGCGGCTCTCATCAACCAGACCTTCATCCCAGGGCCTCATGGCATGCGCTTCCTGCCGATGGCAAATCTGCATATCAGCATGAAGAACCGGGGAAAGATTGAGCAGTTTGTGCGCAACCTGGATTTGAAGAGGGCAATTGCCACGACTTCTTTCGTGATGGATGGCGTAAGATATACTCGTACTACCTTTGCTTCGCTGGCTGATGGAGTCATGGTTTGCCACATCAAGGCGAGTAGAAAGGGTGCCCTGAATATCGATGTTACCCTGGATTCGCCTTTTGAACATCAGACTCAGAAAACGCCTTCAGGGGTTATGCTGAAGGTGAAGGGACAAGACCAGGAAGGCATCAAGGCGGCTCTCACTGCCGAATGTGTGGCAGATGTGAGGACGGATGGCACCGAGGCAACCATCCTCGTGAGTGCTGCCACCAATTTTGTGAACTATCACGATGTGTCGGGCAATGCTGCCCAACGCAATGCCGACTATATAAATGAGGTGAAACTGATGAGCTATGCACAGTTGGAGAAACGCCATGTGGAGGCTTACCAGAAGCAGTTCGCTACTTCTTCTCTGATTTTGCCAACCGATATCAATGCTTCGTTGCCTACCAACCAGCGCCTGGAGAAATTTGCAGGCAGCAAGGATATGGCGATGGTGGCACTGATGTATAACTATGGTCGCTATCTGCTCATTTCCTCTTCCCAGCCTGGTGGACAGGCGGCAAACTTGCAGGGCGTTTGGAACAACAGCAAAAATGCACCTTGGGACAGCAAATATACCATCAACATCAATACGGAGATGAACTACTGGCCTGCCGAGGTAACGAATCTTGGCAACACCACAGAGCCTCTGTATTCGCTGATTAAGGATTTGAGTGTAACGGGAGCACAGACGGCTAGGGAAATGTATGGTTGCCGTGGCTGGATGGCACATCATAACACCGATATCTGGCGCATAGCAGGTCCGGTGGACGGTGCGCAGTGGGGCATGTTCCCGAACGGCGGTGCCTGGCTCACTACCCATCTCTGGCAGCATTATCTCTATACGGGCGACAAGGCTTTCCTCAGGCAGTGGTATCCGGTAATAAAAGGTGCTGCTGAGTTCTATCTTGACTATATGCAGAAGTTACCTGGCACCGAATGGAAGGTAACCGTGCCGTCGGTGAGTCCGGAACAGGGACCTATGGGTAAGAGAACTGCCGTAACGGCAGGTTGCACGATGGATAACCAGATAGCCTTCGATGCCCTGACCAGTGCCGTGAAGGCTTCTGAAATATTGGGTGTTGATGAGGCTGAACGCAAGGCGATGCAGCAGCTGATTTCTCAGATTCCGCCAATGCAGATAGGAAAGTACGGACAGTTGCAGGAGTGGCTTGTGGATGCGGATGATCCGAAGAATGAGCATCGCCACATTTCGCATCTCTATGGATTGTATCCATCCAATCAGATTTCTCCTTTTTCTCATCCGGAACTGTTCCATGCCGCAGCCACCACTCTGAAGCATCGTGGTGACCAGGCTACGGGCTGGAGTCTAGGTTGGAAGACGAACTTCTGGGCACGCATGCTAGATGGCAATCATGCTTTCAGAATCATCAGCAATATGCTTCGCCTGTTGCCATCTGATGCGCAGGCAAAGGAGTATCCTGATGGCAGAACCTATCCGAATCTCTTCGATGCCCATCCACCATTCCAGATTGATGGTAACTTCGGAGTAACAGCCGGCATCGCAGAGATGCTCCTGCAGAGTCATGATGGAGCCGTGCATCTCTTGCCAGCCTTGCCTGATGCCTGGAAAGAAGGAAGCGTAAAGGGACTTCGTGCCCGTGGCGGCTTTGTGGTGGATATGGACTGGAAGAATGGCAGATTGATGAAGGCGAAGATTCGTTCCACCATCGGAGGTGTGCTGCGTCTCCGCTCCTACGTTCCGCTTAAGGCGAAGAATCTGAAGAAGGCTGAAGGAATATGTCCCAATATCCTTTTTGCATCTGCAGAAGTGAAGCCTGTAATGGAACAGCATCGGATAGCAGAAGGAGTGAAGGTCCCTATTCCTGACGTATATGAATATGACTTGGAAACAGAACCAGGAAAGACTTATCTGATTAAATAATGTCCTAAAATCACATTTGTTGCCATAAAAGTATCATTTTGTCCACCTCTGGTTGGATAATTATTTGTACTTTTGTGGCAATATTTTTTATAATAATCTTTTAGACCTATAAATGAGAATGAAGAAATTATTATTTGCAACCTGTTGCATCGCTTTTTTGAGCGGTTCTTTGGGAGCAGCGGCGCAGAAAAAATCTGCAGCCAAGAATGTTCTGACACAGACTTTGAAAGGGAAGTCTTGGTCGGCTGATAATGGTAACGGTACCTTTACAAACCCTTTGTTTTATGATGAGTTTTCTGACCCTGATATTATCAGAGTGGGGGAGGATTACTATCTGGCGGGTACCACGATGCACAGTGTTCCGGGATTGGTAGTGCTCCATTCCAAGGATCTCGTAAATTGGGAGTTCTCTTCCTATTGCTTTGACCGATTCGATGATTCTGATGATTTCAATCTCCGCAATGGCAAGGAGGCTTACGGACAGGGTATCTGGGCGCCTGCCATCCGATATCATAACGGCAAGTTCTATATCTTCTCCAATATCAACGGGCATGGATTGCAGGTGTATATCTCGGACAGTGCCAAGGGTCCTTGGACGCATCACAAGATTAATGGTGATATCTACGACCTCTCTGTGCTCTTCGATGATGATGGCAAGATTTATGCCGTGCACAAGTATGGCAACGTGACAGTAACGGAGTTGAAGCCCGATTTGAGTGGTCCGGTAGAGGGCAGCAGCAAGGTGGTGATTCCGGAAGGCAATGCGATGGGGGAGGGACATCATGTGTATAAAATCAATGGTATGTACTATATCCTCTCTGCCGATTATTCTCCGATGGGGCGCATGCAGTGTGCCCGAAGCAAGAGTATCTGGGGACCTTACGAAACCTGTGTAATCAGCGAACGCGAATCGTATGGTTATGCTGCTGGATGGAGCGTAGGTAACATGGGTATCGGTAGGCCGCTTCCTGAAGATGGATATCAATTTAATAACAACAGACCGAATGGCGTGAACCTGGGGTGTGCTACCATTCATCAAGGGGGCATCGTCCAGGCTCCTGATGGCAAATGGTGGGGCGTATCGATGCTGGATTTCAATGCCGTGGGCAGAACGGTGTGCCTGTCGCCTGTCACATGGGTGGATGGCTGGCCTTACTTCGGATTGGAGAAGAACCTGGGTCGCTCGCCTCGAACCTGGTTCAAACCGAATGATGCGGTGAAGACACCACAGGCTCCATACGACAGATGTGATGATTTCTCGGGAAAGACTTTCAAGCCGGTTTGGCAGTGGAATCATAATCCGAACGACAAGATGTGGTCGCTGAACAAGGAGCGAAAAGGATGGCTCCGTTTGCATTCTATGCCTGCCAAGCAGCTGCTCTGGGCAAAGAATTCGTTGACGCAACGTGCCATCGGTCCTGTATCTTATACATCTGTCAAGCTGGATGTATCCCGACTGAAGATGGGGGATGAGGCTGGACTCGGTGCTATGAATACGCCATACGCTTCATTGGGCGTGATGAAGACGGAAAAGGGATTAAGCCTGAGATGTTACGACCAGAATACCAACAAGGAGGTGCTGAAACCGATTGCCAAGAATAAGGTGGTATGGTTGCGCCTTTGGGGTGATTATGATAAGAGTCTGCTGCAATATTCCTACTCTCTTGATGGAAAGACTTGGGAGAATATCGGAGAGCAGATGCTTTCTCCTTATCAGTTGAAGACCTTCCAGGGTGTGCGTGTAGCGCTGTATGCCTTTAACAAGGCGGGAGTGAACGGCGGCGTGGCTGATTTTGATGACTTCAAGGTAGAGGAACCGATGGCTGACAGAACAGCTAATCTGCCTATAGGAAAGACCATCCGACTCTTTAATCTTGCTGATGGTAACCTGATGAATGCTACCGCTCATGGTCTCATGCACAGCTCCTCGAACATAAAGGAGATGAGCAATGGAGTGAAATTCATCATCGAAGACCGTGGACAGGGCAAGATTGCACTGAAAACTGCAGATGGACGATATGTATATATCGCAGGTGCTGGCTTGTCGGGCGATGTGCGTCTTACTTCTGATGCCTCTCATGCTGAGGAGTTTGTATGGCAGGATATGCTTTACAACCGCTGTATGCTTCTATCACTGAAGACCCAGCGGTATATAGGCAAGCATCCTACCGACGGAAGTCCTTATTCTGCTGATTTCAAGGGTGCTGATGCCGGTATGAAGAATGGCTGTGTCTTCTCTTGGGAAGTGGTAGAGTAGGCTATTCGAAATAGAATGTCAATGCAATTATCTTACTATGAGCTCCTTTAGCTGCCAAGGCATAAGGGAGCTCATTCTTGTTTTTGATGTGCTCGGGATGTTTCTTGTCGAAGGAATCTGTCAATCCATACATAAACTTGAGTTCCGGACGAAGCTTGAAAAATGGCATGTAGAAATCGCAGCCTACGCCCAGTTCGAGAAATATTTCCGATTTCTTGAGCTTGATGTAGTCTGACTTGCTGCTGTTGAGGTTCATCATCGGATTGATGCCCGCCATCACGTAAGGTCGGTGATTATTGAACCGCTCGGCTGCGAAAATCAGGTCTATAGCGGAAGAAATATAGGCAGTCTTCATCTCCTGATGCTGCACGATGGCATTTCCGGCACCATCTTTCTCCAAGAGGTTATAAAAGGTGAGGTGGCGAGTACCGAAGTACATGGCAGGGGCTATGCGGAATTGGAAGCTTCTGTTGAGACGGAATTCTCCTAGTACGCCAACGGTGAATCCCATATCCCAACGGTCTTGATCTACAGTGACATGAGAAGGCTGCTCGATACCGTTGGCATCGATGTATTGGGTGATTCCGGTATTCTGGAATTCCATATCTTGTGCATGTGTTCCGATGAGTACACCGAAATGGAATGGGCGCAGATCGGTATATGGGCGATTTTCTACCGTCCTAAGCTGTGCCATGCCATTGATACCTGTATAAAAGGCTATTAGAGCCATCAGTATGATTCTCTTCATATTTGCTATTTGTTCTTCGTTATTATTAATAAACGGCAAGGTTGGCTTCTTATTGTACTAATTTATTTCGATAAAGTATAAATTGAGTAAAATCAAGAAAAAAGTCATACCTATTTGTAGGTATATCGAAAATAATTGTTATCTTTGCACCATCAAAAGTAGGTAATAACCTATCTCTAGATTAGCATAGATACATAAACATTATTAACATTTTAAATATTTATAATTATGGCATACGTAATTGGTGACGATTGTATCGCTTGCGGTACATGTATTGACGAGTGTCCATCAGGTGCAATCTCTGAGGGCGAGAAGTATTCAATCAACCCAGATCTCTGCACTGAGTGCGGTACTTGTGCTGATGTTTGTCCTAATGAGGCAATCAGTCTTCCATAGTTTATTATGGAAAGATACTTTTAGTTACAATAAAACATTGAGAGCGGTTCCTTTGGAATCGCTCTTTTCGTTTATGGTCTGATTCATATCACAAAAAAAGGGGCGAAAGCCATATCACATAGCTATCACCCCTTTAATTATGTTCTTATTTCGTAATTTTACTGTGCCTGCTGCTCCTCGTCAAGACCTAAAGCCTTCTTGGCGAGAGAGTTGTTTGGATCAAGCTTGATCAGCTTCTCGAAGTATGGCTGAGCTGTTGTCAGGTCCTTCTTAGAACTCCAGTAGATGTAACCGGCGTTCTTGTAAGCCTGCATCAGGTAGCCCTTCTCATCCTCATCATACTGCTTGCTCTCAAGTTCCTTGATAACCAATTCATAGTTAGCAAGAGCCTTGTCGTCCAACTCGTTCTGGAATGCGATGTTGGCAGCCTGGAGGTGAGCGTATGCCTTCAGCTGTGGATACTTCTCAGCGAAGCTGTTATATACGTTGATAGCCTTATCAACGTTAGCCTCCTTCTGATCGCCACCCTTCTGAGCCTTTGCATTGTAAATCTCTGCCATCTTTACATAGTCTGATGGTGACACGTTAGGGTTCTTATCCATATATGCCTGTGCAAATTCGATAGCCTTATCCTCGTTGCCCATACCCTTGTATGCCTCAGAGATGTACTGATATGGCTTGTAGTCTTCCTTATTTACCTCCAGAGCCTTGTTGTACTGCTCCAAAGCCTGGTCGAACTGCTTGTTGCCAGCGAGTGCCAGACCATAGTAAGAGTAGATACTAGAGTTCTTCTTGATATCGTTGTTAGCCATAATGCTGTTAGCATACTGGAGAGCCTCAGTAAAATTCTGTGTATCAACAGATGCACGCATAGCCAGAATCAAGAAAGCTGTATCCTTAGGATACTTCTGCATACCCTTCTTGCAAAGGTTGAGAGTTTCATCCTTCTTGTTCAATACGTATGTAGTGAAGCAGTACTCGTAGAAGATGTACTCTTCCATTGTATTCAAATTAGCCTTAGAGAAGTTCTCGTATGCCTTGTCGTAGCTACCGATAGAGTAGTAGTTGTGACCAGTTTCTGCCTCGATAGGGTAGTTAGGATCTACCGTTCTCAACTTGTTCAAAGCCTCTGCTGAAGCCTGTGGGTCAATCTTGCGGTAAACGTTAGCGTAGCTGATATAACCCTGAGGATTCTTAGGGTCCATAGTCATACAATTCTTATACCAAGAAGCAGCCTCACCACCATTGTCCTGCATTGCGTAGATATCGCCCTTGAGGATATAAGCATCACCACAGGTCTTGTACTTAGCGATGACAGCATCAGCTACAGCCAGGGCATTGGTGTAGTCCTTGTTGATGACGAGGGCATTACCCAAAGCAACGAGTGCCTTAGGATCCTTTTTGTACTCCTTCTGATACTCCTTGAGAACCTTGGCAAAAGCCTTGGCATCTACGTTACCAGCCTTCAAAGTTGCTTCTATTGGCTTCAGAGCATCCTTGTAGTTAACGTCCTGAGCCATTGCAGGAGCCGCCAAACCCATGACGAGCAAACCTGCTACTAAATATTTAACTGCTTTCATAATTCTACTTTCTATCTAAACTTTTAACGTTTAACATTAACTGTCTTAATCGTAATATCACCTCTGTAAGGAAGTAAGCCTGTCTTGAAGAGGATAAGCTGTCCCTTAGGATTGGAAATGTAGTTGGCAAAGCTCCAAGGCAAAGCCTTATGAGGGTCAACCACGATAGCGTATATAGTTCTTACGAATGGATATCTTCCATCCAACAGGTATGCCTGGTAAGGTTTCCAGCTGTTCATAGGGGTAGCTTTCTCCTTGATGGATACCTGCATTACATGAATATTCTTCTTAAAGGTAGTGTTGGTGGAATCGCGTCGGTCGTTCAACCAATTTGATCCGATAACACCGATAGAACCTGGATTCTGGTCAACGAAGTCGATGACCTGCTTGCTTGTTTTGGCAGCCATGATCTTCGCACCCATCTTTTCGCCGTGGAGAACGGAATCTACCACGAAGTTGGTGGTTGCAGAGCGGGTGTTGTCGAAGATGACCTCGATATCACCTCTCTTTGATCCAGGAACAATATCACTCCATTTGGTCGCCTTTCCGGTAAGGACACGCTTAATGTCATTCACTGTGATGCAAGTATCACTGTTATTCTTGTTGACAATGAATGCCAGACCATCGTATCCGATAGGGAAAACGGAAGGAATCACATTGCTCTTCGATTTCAAGTATGCAATCTCACTATCCTTCAGATTACGGGTAGTAAAGAGGAGTGCTGTTTTGAAATCCTTGATCATCTGAAGTCCAGTGACTTCATCTGTGTATTTTGGTTTGAGCTTGGCCTTTGGGTACTCGAACTCAAACTGACTTCTTTCTTCGTCAATGATAGGACTCAAACTCTCATCAGCCACAAACTCAATTGTGCCTGAAGTAGGAGTATCAGTTCTACCATCTTTGGCTTTCTTCTCGCCACAAGACGAGAAGAAAGCCATTGATAGTACTGTTAATCCTATATAAATATAAGATATTCTTTTCATTCTATTACTGCAATCTAAATACAACTGGTACAGTATACTTAACACGTACAGTAGAACCATTCTGCTTACCTGGAGACCATCTAGGCATGCTCTTAACGACACGCTGTGCCTCACGGTCAAGTGAAGGGTCAACAGAACGAGCTACCTTCACATCAGAGATAGAACCATCACGCTCTACCACGAATGAAACGATAACACGACCCTGTACGCCGTTCTCCTGTGCTACGACAGGATACTTGATGTTGCTAGCCAGATACTGCATCAAAGCGCCTTGTCCACCAGGGAATGAAGGCATCTCCTCTACAACATCGAAGACCTTAGTTGCAACCTCAGGTTTTGGAGCTGGTGGTGGAGGTGGAGCTGCTACCGCAATCTCACTTCTCACAGCTTCCACTGTACGGTCCTTCACACCTGCCTTGTTTTCTGTACCGACAGCAACCTTTTCGTCCAGTTTATCCATCTGCTTAACCTGGTTTTCCTCTTTTACGAGTTCATCCTTCTTGATGACAGGTGCAGTAAACTTCTGAGTTTCGCGAGCCACAGGTATCTCCTTCTTAGGTTCAATCTTTGGCTTCACTGGCTCCTTCTTCTTTTCTTCCTTCTTAGCCTGCTGCTGGAGTTTAGCCAACTCCATAGCTTCCATATATGCCTGCTGTTCTTCAGCTTGTTTCTGTTCGATAACTTTCCAAGCCAAGAATCCACCCACGAGAGCTGCAGCAATGACCAAGATCAGAAGAGACTTGATGTTTCGACCGGAAGTACCCTTACGGAGCTGGTATGCACCATACTCCTTGTTCTTTCCGGCGAAAACCATTTCGACCCATTTAGGATCGTAAAGATCTATTTTTGCCATTTCTTTCTTGTTTAAAATTGTTTGTTACTCATCTTACATCTTAACGTGTCTAGACTCGAGAAGCTTCTCATCGTCTGCGTTAATCTTATCGATGACGTAAGTACCAATGTTTGAAATCTGCATTTCGTCGAGAGCGTCAACCATATTCTTGTAAGAAGCGTTGTCGGTTGGCTTGATGACGATGGTCAGAGTAGGGATTTTACCATCCTTCAAGTTACCAGCCTTCAAATCGCTGAGCTTCTTCTGATAGATGCTATCAGGATACTGCTTAGGATTCTTCTGACGATCCATGTTCAACTCCTTAACAGCGAGCGAAATTCTCTCTACAGGACGTGTACCATTCTCTGTAGCGTGCTCTCTCAAGACCTTACGGATACCCTGGCTACCCCATGTTGTCTCCTTGATCCATGTAGGATCGTTGTAGTTAGGGATACCAGCACCATAATAAATCTTGTTATCAGCTGCTACGTAGAGGGTAATAGTCTCAGAAGCTTTCGCCTCGTTCTTCTGGTCATCTTGAGTATTCTCGTCATTACTTGGCATAGTCAGCTCCATAGTCTGAGGTTTGCTCAAAGATGTACACAGCATGAAGAACGTGATAAGAAGCATGAGCATATCCACCATAGGCGTAAAGTCTACGCGGACATTCATTTTCTTTTGTTTGCTTTCTTTCTTTGCCATTTATTCGTCCCCCTGTTGTTTTAACTGTGTAATCATATAGTAATGACTCTCATCCATGTCCTGGAGTTCGTTCATCACTCTCTTCACTGTCTTGTAAGGTGTAGAAGCATCTGCCTTGAGGGCTATCTTGATTTCTTCGTTAGCGTTACGAGCAGCGTCAACCCACTGCTGGAACTCGCTCATGCCACCCTTGATACTGTCGAGAGGAATACCCTTAGTCTGGAGATACTGTGGACGCTTTGCTGCGTTCATAGACAGATAAGTGCTCATGTCACTCATAGAAACACCGAATGTACCCTCGCTCTTGAATGTTTCAATCTGCTTAGGGGTCAAAGACACGCCGAAGTTGCTTGTCATTGTGCTCAGTGCTGCTCCCAACTGATCGGTATTATCAATACTCATAAATACTTGGCCCTCGCCGGTTGGTTTTCCGGCCTTGTCCTTTTCAGGACTTACCAAGATGGTCAAGACACCATTCTCAGGCACCTTAATCTCAGACACAGAACCTGGTGTGTTTACCTTCACTGGCTCATTCTTTACGAATGTAGAGGTGAGCATGAAGAAGGTAAGCAACAGGGTCATAACGTCTGACATAGGCGTCATATCGATCCAGATGTCACTCTTCTTAATTTTTACTTTACCCATAGCGATAAAATTTTAAAGGGTTAGCAAAAATTAAGCCTCTTCTGCGTGGTTAGCTTCGTATGTCTGAGCAATTGAGTAACCTACCTCGTCGAGTGCGTATGTCAACTTATCAACCTTGTTTGTAAATGTGTTGTAAGATACTACAGCACACCAAGATGTCAAAATACCGAATGCGGTGTTGATCAACGCCTCAGAAATACCTACAGAAAGTGCTGCTGAGTCAGCGCCACCACCTTCACCCATGGCCTGGAATGACTTGATCATACCGGTTACAGTACCGAGAAGACCAGTCAAAGTACCGAGAGTTACGATTGTAGCGATGATAGGCAAGTTCATTGTCAAAGTTGGCATCTCCAACTGAGTTGCCTCCTCGTGAGCCTGCTGGATCTTAGCTACCTTCTGAGCCTTCTTCAAAGATGCATTAGCACCAGACTCCATAGACTTGTAAGCGTTCAAAGATGCCAATACTACGTTAGCAACTGTACCGCGCTGCTTGTTGCAGAGCTGCTCAGCCTTAGCGAAATCGTTAGCGTTCAATGCAGACTTGATGTTTGCTACGAACTTAGGAAGAGCACCTGTACCTGTAGCTGTCTTAAGAGCCAACCAACGCTCGATAGTCATAGCCAACACTGTGAGCAACAATGTGTGGATAACTGGTACGATTACACCACCCTTGTAAATTGTACCCCAAATGTCTGCTGGGTGATCCTGGATACCTGGATCCTGGAAGTGCATGTCGTTACCGAACCATGTGAAGAACAATGTGAATGCGATGATAGCACATACCACGATGATCCAGAATGCGCCTCTTACTCCCTGAAAGCCCGCAGACTTCTTAGCTGGGGCTGCTTGTTTTGTAGTTGCCATAATTTTTACTTTTTTAAATTATTAGTTAATAAATTATTAATATGTCTTATTTATTTCTCGCTCTATTTTAGTTGTTTTGTATGCCTAGTTTGTGTTGTCTTGAATAAACACGCTTAGGTTATCCAAATTCCTTTGGCAAAGATAATAAATATTGAGAAACTATCGTCCTAATTAAGAAGTTTTAACGAGATATTGGCTCATTTTTTACCAATATCTCGCTTTTTTCTTACAAAGTTGACCTTTTTAGGACTCTTTTCTCCTATTTTTATTTCAATTTGCTCAGAGCTTCCTTGATGCGGCGGATTGCCTCTACGATGTTTTCATCGCTTGTAGCATAGCTCATGCGGAAGCAGTCTGGATCACCGAAGGCATCTCCACCTACTGTGGCTACGTGAGCCTCCTCCAGGAGGTACATTGCGAAATCTGTAGAGTTGTTGATGGTCTTCTCACCATTGCTCTTGCCGAAGTAGCTGTTGCACTTAGGGAAGAGATAAAAGGCACCCTGTGGCATATTGACCTCAAGTCCTGGAACCTCCTTGGCGAGTTTCACGATGAGGTTGCGGCGACGCTCGAAAGCTACGCGCATCTCCTCTACAGCACCCTGGTCGAGTGTGTAGGCTGCCTCAGCAGCCTTCTGGCTTACTGAGCAGGTACCGCTGGTATATTGACCCTGCAACTTGTTGCATCCCTTGATGATCCACTCTGGACCAGCGAGGAAACCGATTCTCCATCCTGTCATGGCGTATGCCTTGGATACACCATTGGCGATGATCACCTGCTCCTTCATGCCAGGCTCCTGTGCAATGCTGTGATGCTTGCCGATATAGTTGATGTGCTCGTAGATCTCGTCTGCCAACACAAATACCTCTGGGTGCTTCTTCAGAACCTCTGCCAATGCTGCCAGCTCCTCCTTGGAATATACACTTCCGGTAGGGTTGCTTGGTGAGCAGAGAATGAGCATCTTGGTCTTTTCGGTGATTGCGTTCTCAAGCTGCTCGGCTGTCATCTTGAAGTCCTGGTCGAAACCTGCGTTTACGATGACTGGAGTACCGCCTGCCAATTTCACCATCTGTGGGTAGCTTACCCAATATGGTGCTGGGATGATTACCTCGTCGCCAGGGTTTACGAGAGCCAGTACGGCGTTGCATACGCACTGCTTGCCACCGGTGCCCACGATTACCTCGTTGACTGTGTAGTCAAGTCCGTTTTCTTTTTTCAATTTGGCAACAATAGCTTTTCGCAAGTCAGGATAACCAGGAACTGGTGAGTAACGTGAGAAGTTCTCATCAATAGCCTTCTTCGCAGCCTCCTTGATATTGTCAGGCGTGTTGAAGTCTGGTTCACCTACACTCATGTTAATTACATCGATACCCTGAGCTTTCATTTCACTACTCTTCTGTGACATCGCCAGCGTTGCTGATGGTGCCAATCTGTTAAGACGATCAGATAATTGTGCCATAATTCTATTTTATTGTTAATTAATCGTGTGCAAAATTAAGCATTTTATTTCTTTTTCGGAAGAAATTTATTCGTTATTTCGCGATTTGATGCAAAATAATAACATAATTTACATTATCAGAGGTGCAAAGTGTGCCCCATGCGGTCTCTCTTGGTCTTGAGATAGCGCTCGTTGTACTCATTTGGTACTACTTCGATAGGCACATTCTCTGTGATTTCGAGTCCATAAGCCTCCAGGCCGACACGCTTTACAGGGTTGTTGGTGAGCAGGCGCATCTTGTGCACGCCGAGGTGGCGGAGCATCTGTGCGCCGCATCCGTAGTCACGCTCATCTGGCTTGAAACCGAGGTGTACGTTGGCATCTACGGTATCGTATCCTTCTTCCTGCAGTTTGTAGGCTGCAATCTTGTTCATCAATCCGATGCCTCGGCCTTCCTGCTGCATGTAGATGACTACACCCTTTCCGGCTTTCTCGATCATCTGCATCGCCTTGTGCAGCTGCTGTCCGCAGTCGCATCGCTTGCTTCCGAGAATGTCGCCTGTGGCGCAAGAAGAGTGTACACGGACCATGATAGGCTCATCTTCCTTCCATTCGCCCTTGATGAGTGCCATGTGTTCAAGTCCGTTGCTTGCCTGGCGGAAAGGAATCAGACGGAAGTGTCCGTATTCTGTAGGCATATCTACCTCTTCGCCCACCTCGATGAGCGATTCCTTCTTGAGTCTGTACTCGATCATATCCTTGATAGAGATGATCTTGAGGTTCCATTCCTTTGCCATCTCCATCAACTGTGGAAGGCGTGCCATGGTTCCATCTTCGTTCATGATCTCCATGAGGGCGCCTGCAGGATAGAGTCCTGCCATTCTGCAGAGGTCAATGGCTGCCTCAGTATGTCCGCTTCTTCTCAAAACGCCGTTGTCCTGGGCATAGAGAGGATTGATGTGACCTGGACGACCGAATGTCTGTGGGGTAGATGCCGGATCAGCAAGAGCCTTGATGGTCTCTGCGCGGTCGTGGGCTGATACTCCTGTTGAGCAGCCCTCCAGCTTGTCCACGGTAACTGTGAATGGGGTGCCGAGCATGGATGTGTTGTCTGATACCTGGTGAGGCAAGTCGAGTTCCTCGCATCGGCTCAGGGTGATAGGGGCACAGAGCACACCTCTTGCATTCTTGAGCATGAAGTTTACCTTCTCCGCGTCGATTTTTTCAGCGGCGATGATGAGGTCGCCCTCGTTTTCGCGATCTTCGTCATCTACAACGATGACAAACTTACCTTTCTGGAAGTCCTTTACTGCATCTTCGATGCTATTTAGTTTAATATCTGCCATTTGTTTGATACTTTTTATAGTTACATTTCCTTTATCTGACTGATGATGTTTGCGTTACTCTGCTTGATGGTGTTCAGGTCTCGGTAGAGTCGGATTCTGAATCGCCACATTCTCAGGTAGAGTACGATGCCCACAGGTACGATGATGGCTGCAAGGATGTTGAGCCACTGGCGTTCGAATGGGCGGGTATGAGCCTTCGTCGCAAGAATAGGGTAGAGGTTGAGATTGTGAAGGATGACCTTGTTCCTGGTATTGGTCAGATCCTCTATCACGTTTTCAAGCTCATCGCTAATGCGTTCAATTTCGTTGTCGGGCTGGTATTTGAAGAACACATTGATGAAGTTTGGAAGCTTCTTCAGCTCGTGTACCTTATTATATATATAGATATCGCTGTTGAGCTTTTCCAGTCGCTGTGCATCTTCTGTATATTTCGGCTCTTCGATGATGACCTCCTTGCCGAAGACGTGGCGTTTGATACGGAGACCGAGCAGTTTCATGAAGAACATCTTATACATCTCCATATTGAACACCGTAGAGTCGTTGCTTGCCTTGTAGGTGACGAATATGGCGATTGGTGCCAGTACGGCTGGAGCCAGTCCTTGACCGAACCAGATGGTCCAGGTTCCCAGTCTCGACATTCGGTAGCCCGTATTGTCGAGGATGTAGAAGATGATGAACACGAATACAGAGATGATGACCGGGAATCCCAATCCTCCCTTTCGGATGATGGCACCCAGTGGGGCTCCGATGAAGAAGAAGATCAGGCAGGAGAGTGCCAGCGTGAACTTCTTGATAGCTTCTATCTTGTGTTGCCTGATGATATAGTCGGCATCGCTCGTAACCATTGCCTTGAAGTTGAGGTCGGTGAGCTCCTGCTGTGCTGTCATCTGTGCATCATTGAGTGCCCGAAGTTTCTTGTCGTTCGAGAGCTTATTATATAAGGTGTCAAAATTCTCCGTTTGTCCCTTCTTGATTTCTTTCAGCGAATCTACCTTGTTTACCTGTATCGTGCGGTAGAATCGGGCATTTGCCTCCGAAAGATAGTTCTTTCCTATGGAATCATACAGTCCGTTGATGGAGTCGATGGAGTGGAAGATCTCCGACAGACTTTTTCCCTTGGCATTGTTGGCAAGCGACGAGGCATCGGTAAGGTTGAAGTCGGCATCAAAGTCGAGCACGATCTTCTTGGAAACGAAGGTCTCTCTTCTGTATGGTACGGCAGCACTGTTGCCGAATTCGCTGCTCTTCATATTCTCAAACCATTCTCCGCTGTAGAGACTCAACACGAGGTGCTTCTTCTCGGCAGTACTTTGCAGCATTCCCGAGTCGGCAAGGATGATGGCGGCATCTTCGTAGCTGTCTGTCATGCGATAGATCATGATGCCGTAGAGCTTTCCTGTATTCATATCCTTCTTCTGCACATAGAGGTTGCAGTTCGGGATTCCATCGTAGAAGATGCCTTCCGGGATTTCCAGTTCCGGACTCTTCTGCTTCATGGATATGAGGAGTTGTGCCAGCTTCTGGTTGGAGTGAGGACCTACATTATTCTGGAAGTAGAAGGATCCGAACATGATGATGACGGTGATGACGATGAGCGAGCGGAAAGCCTGCATCAGAGAGATGCCGGCAGCCTTGATGGCAGTGAGCTCTGAACTTTCGCCGAGATTACCGAAAGTCATCAGTGAGGAGAGGAGGATGGCAAGCGGCAATGCCTGAGGTACGAGCATCAGACCCATGTACCAGAAGAACTGCGCCATCACGTCCATCGAGATTCCCTTTCCGATGAGATCGTCGATATATCGCCACAGGAACTGCATCATCAGCACAAACTGGCAGATGAAGAAGGTTCCCATAAAGAGAAGTCCAAATTGCTTGGCTATAAATATGTCTAATTTCTTAATTCTAAGCATTTCTTTTTTTCTAGTAAGCTGTTTTCTCGTCATTTTGAGGTAAACAGCTATCGTTTCAGCCTGCAAAGTTACACAAAAAAAATAGAAATCCTTTCTTTTTCGCTTTTTTTATATATACAATAGGTGTAAATAGGTCGGAATTTGAGCAAAAAAAAGAAAAAACAAACTTTTTTCGAAAATTTCTCCGAAAAAATTTGGTGGAACCAAATAATTGTTGTACCTTTGCACCCGCAAATCAGAAATGACTTGTAAAGGATGGCGGGATAGCTCAGCTGGTTAGAGCGTCGGATTCATAATCCGGAGGTCGAGGGATCGTGGCCCCCTCCCGCTACATTGAGACACTAACTTTTTAGTTAGTGTCTTTTTTGTGCGCCAAACTTTTCCACATTTTTCCATAAAAGTCTTGATAAAGTTTTCCACAGGGGTGTTGATAACTGTGGAAAAGAAATATAAGTACCTGATAATCTGTTTAGCCTTGTTTGGATAACGATTGTTGATAACCGAATCTGCTAGAAGTTCTTCACATTTATTATCCATACATTTCTTGCATTTTTCAAAAATAAATAGTAAATTTGCCCCCAACTAAGAATTTGAGTCTTTATGAAGCAGCAACAAGTTTACAATTTAAAAGAGTTTGCCGCTCGCCACCATCTTGAAAGTATCTTTGGGGCTTATGCCGCACATATTTATATAGACGATCTATGCGAAAAGGATTTTATAGAGATGGCTCTAGAGCGCACCCTGTTCACGAAACTCGTGTTGGTGACCAGGGGAAGAATCAAAATGGGGGTACTTCAGCAAAATACTGAAGCCAATAATTCCGGCAGGTCGCTTTCGGCAGGTGAATTGCTGGTCGTCTCGCCCAAGCATGTCATTGCTTTTTCCGAGATGTCGAGGGATTTTGAGGCTGAGTGCATCCTGGTGGATGAGGAGATTACGGCCGATGTGGTGTATCAGTTATCGGATGACAAGCAGAAAGCTGCCATCGATATCTTTCACATCATTCGTGATATCGTGCGTCATCAGCACATCTACAAGGTAGAGATGATCCAGTCGATGGTGAATGTCCTGAAGCTTTTGGTTTCGGAACTTCCTTACGAGAATGTATCGGTGACTCGCGATTTACGTCACAAGAAGGAAGTTTATGAGATTTTCCTTCATCTTCTGTATCGTCATTTCAAGACCGAGCGGCAGATCAGGTTCTATGCCGACAAGTTGAATGTCTCTGCACCTTATCTATCTAGGATGATCAAGGATATTTCGGGAACCACCGTGAATGATCACATCACTTCCCTGCTCTATAAGGAAATCTGCAATCTCCTGAAGCAATCGGACATGACGATGGGAGAAATAGCAGACCATCTGCATTTCAGCGATCAGAGTGCTATGACGAATTTCTTTAAGATGAGAGCGGGAATGACGCCGCTGGCATATCGGAATCAAGGCTGATGTTGAAGGCTTTTGCCCTTACACGGCATTTAAGCTTTATGTATAACAAATAACCTGTAAGCTATATTCTTTTGGTGAGAATACGCTTACAGGTTTTTTGTTTGTCAGCTAATAAGCTGACTGGTTATGGAAAAATTTATTTCAGGGTAAATTTGTGTGACTGCAACATCTCCTTAGGATCGAGTGCCTTGTCAAGCTCTTCCTTGCTCAGAATGCCCTGTTCGATGACGATGTCATAAACGGAACGGCCTGTGGCGTGAGCTTCCTTAGCAACCTTAGTACTTTTCTTGTAGCCGATGATAGGATTGAGGGCAGTAACGATACCGATACTGTTCTTTACCATCTCGTAGCAGCGCTCCTTGTTGACGGTGATGCCGAGGATACACTCAGAAGTCAAAGTCTCGATAGCGTTCTTCATCCATGTCAAGCTCTCGAAGAGGCTCTCGGTGATGATAGGCTCCATTACGTTCAACTCCAACTGACCAGCCTCTGCTGCGAAGCTTACAGTAGCATCGTTACCGATAACTTTGAAGCAAACCTGGTTGGTTACCTCAGGGATAACAGGGTTCACCTTACCTGGCATGATAGAAGAACCTGGTGCCTTAGCAGGGAGATTGATTTCGTTCAGACCACAGCGAGGACCAGAAGCCATCAGGCGTAGGTCGTTACAAATCTTAGACAGCTTGATTGCCAAGCGCTTCAGAGCTGAAGAGTAGCTTACGTAAGCACCGGTATCAGGGGTAGCCTCTACCAGGTCGGTAGCTGTTTCGAAGTTTTCGCCAGTCAACTTGCTGAGGTTGGCAGCACAAAGCTTGGCAAAGCCAGGAACAGCGTTCAAACCTGTACCGATAGCAGTACCGCCCATATTTATCTCATGTAAGAGCTTCACGTTGCGCTCCAGATTGAGGATTTCCTCTTCCAGGTTGTTGGCGTATGCATTGAATTCCTGACCGAAAGACATTGGAACTGCATCCTGCAACTGGGTACGGCCCATCTTGATAACGTCTGCATATTCGTCTGCCTTGTAGCGGAATGCGCTGATCAAACCAGTCAAAGCACCTACCAGGTGTGTATTCATGCGAATCAAAGCCAAACGGATAGAGGTTGGGTAAACGTCGTTGGTGCTCTGTCCACAGTTGCAATGGTCGTTAGGAGAGCAGAACTGATAGTCACCCTTCTCGTGACCCATGATTTCGAGTGCACGGTTAGCAATCACCTCGTTGGCATTCATGTTTACAGAAGTACCAGCACCACCCTGTACCATGTCGATAGGGAAGTTCTCATGCCATTTGCCTTCGATGATCTCGCGGCAAGCCTGAGAGATAGAACCCGAAATTTCATCGTTGATTACACCGAGGGTATGGTTGGTCTCGATAGCTGCCAACTTCACGTAAGCGATAGCGATGATGAAATCAGGGTAAGCTCTCATAGTCTTACGGGAAATGTGATAGTTGTTGATACCGCGCTGTGTCTGTACACCGTAAAGTGCTTCATCAGGAACTTTGAGTTCACCTAAAAGGTCTGCCTCTACTCTAAAATTTTTAACTTCAGCCATAATATAGTTAGTTTTGTTGTTTATACTAATGTTATCTATTCTCTAGTTATTGTATTATTTTTATTGATTCTCTGTTTTCGGAAGAAGGAGTTGTTTCCTTTATCCGCTGCAAAGATACGATGATTTCTGTAGATTCTCTTTATAAAAAATGAACCTTAATTTGTAAAAAACGTACCAAATGCGCTAAAATCCAAAAAAAAATAGTAAATTTGCACCGAAACTCTTGTAGAGGCAACTCTTTTAGAGCCTATCAATCTATAAATTTAAACAATACAATATATATGAAACGATATTTATACCTTATTATATATATAGGTTTGGGACTTTCTTTGGCAGCATGCAAGCAGCAGCCAAAGAAGTTTGTCATTGGCGTATCCCAATGCTCCGAGGATATCTGGCGCAACAAGCTCAATGATGAGCTGAAGATGGGAGAATATCTCAATGATTCTCTGATTGTGAAGCTTGCTTCCTCGAATGATGACAATGTGTTGCAGAACAAACAGGTTAATCAGTTCGTGGATGAGGGCGTGGATTTGCTGGTCATCTCTCCTAATCAGCTGAGTGCGATTTCCAAGGCGGTGGAGCGTGCCTACGAGAAGGGAATCCCGGTGATTCTGTATGATCGTATCTCCAATACCGATAAATATACTGCATTCATCGGCTGCGACAACTATCATATCGGTAAGTCGATGGGTACCTTTATAGCTCAAAAGCTTCAGGGTAAGGGACGCATTGTTGAAATCTGTGGATTGGATGGATCTTCGCCTGCCATGGAGCGCCATCTTGGTTTCATGGATGCCATTAAACCATATCCGGGTATCCAGGTGATTGCTTCTGAAGGAGGCAACTGGAAGGAGGAAGGAGGCGTTCAGGCAATGAAGCGCATCCTGAAGAAGACACAGGATTTTGATTATGTCTTTGCTCACAACGATCGTCTGGCATGGGGCGCCTACGAGGCTGCCAAGCAGATGGGGCTGCAGCATCGTTATAAATTTACGGGTGTTGATGGAATGGCTACCAAGGGTGGTGGTCTGGAGCTGGTGCGTGATGGCATCTTCGAGGCTTCCTATCTTTATCCTACCAAGGGTGATGAGGTAATTGCCTTGGCGATGAAGATCCTGAAGCATCAGCCTTTTGAGCGGAAAAACTATCTCAGTACATCTATCATTACCCAGGAAAATGCGGAACTTACGTTGATGGAAGCCAGAGACGCTGAACGACAGGCTCATAATCTGAAAGCTTTGCATAAACAGGTGGATCGGTATCTTTCTGACTATAATTCCCAGAAAGTGATGTTGATAGGCTTGTGCCTGTTCTTGCTGGTTTGTATAGTCGCTGCTGCCATGATTTTCCGCAGTTATGTGGTGAAGGCTAAACTGAATGAGGAATTGGCGAGAACCAATGGAGAGTTGAAAAGAGTGAATGGGGAATTGGAAAGCAAGAACGCGGAGTTGAAACGACTGAACGAGGAGGTGTTGGAACTCACCCATTCCCGCCTGGTGTTCTTTACGAATATCAGTCATGAGCTCCGTACTCCATTGACATTGATTGCCGATCCTGTGGAAATGCTGCTGGAGGACAGTGGTATCAAGGGAAAGAGTCGTGAACTTTTAAAGATGGTGAAGCGTAATGCGGTAGCTCTGCAGCAACTGGTGAGCAGTATCCTCGATTTCCGAAAGATTCAGAACGGAAAGATGGAGTTGATTCTCTATCGCTTCGATCTGGTGAAAGCATTGAAAATGTGGGTAGGCGATTTCCAGCTTACTGCTGAACGTAAGCAAATCAAGCTCCATTTGGATATAACTGATTCTGTCGGTTCTCAGGAGGTGGTTGCAGATAAGGAGAAGATAGCTCGTGTTGTCTTCAATCTTCTGAGCAATGCCTTGAAATATACACCTGCCGGTGGCGATATTTTCGTATCTCTGAAAGATGAGGATGGAAAGTTCCGCCTGGATGTAAGGGATACCGGTAAGGGAATCTCGCAGGAAGAGGCTGGCAAGATTTTCGAGCGTTTCTTCCAGGCTAAGGGAGCAGCAAGCGGTACGGGCATCGGCTTGGCTTTGGTGAAGTCGTTTGTTGAATTGCATCATGGCGAGGCTCGTGTAGAAAGTGAATTGGGTAAGGGATCCGACTTTTTCGTGGTGATTCCTCGTGAGCAGGAGGATAAGTCGCTAGTTATCCACACGGATGTGGATAATGTGGATAACTCTGTAAATGCTTCTTTATCAGAATGTAAAACTTTGATTAGTGAGTCAGAACTGCAATATATCGACGATGGAGAGAGAATAAGTGGAAAAGTACAGCAGGTGCTGAGCGAATATGCGAATAAGCCAACCGTCTTGGTTATCGATGACAACAATGATATCCGTCAGTATGAGCATACCCTTCTGCAGGATGATTATATCGTTCTGGAAGCTGCTGATGGTAAGGAAGGACTGGATGTTGCCAAGAAGGAAGTTCCCGACCTGGTGATTTGTGATGTGATGATGCCGGTGATGGACGGTTTGGAGTTTACCCAGAATCTGAAGACCCATACGGCAACCTCTCATATCCCTGTCATCATGCTTACGGCGAAGAATCTGGAAGAGCATCGTGCCGAGGGTTATGAACATGGTGCCGATTCCTACATCACCAAGCCATTCCACAGCAAGGTGCTCCTGGCACGTATAGAGAATCTGTTGAAGCAGCGCAAACTTCTGAAGCATCTTTTCCAGGGCACTCTGGAGGCAGAGCAGGAAATCGCCGATTCTCATCTGGAAGATCGTGATAAGCAGTTTATGAAACAGCTTCACGCCATCATACAGAAGAATCTCTCGGATAGCGAGTTTGGCGTCGAGGATATCGGTAAGCAGATAGGCTTGAGCCGCGTCCAGCTTTATCGCAAGGTGAAGGCGATGACGGGTTCTTCTGTCGTTGATCTGCTCCGCAAGGCTCGCTTGGCGAAAGCAAAGCGTTTGCTGGAATCCCGCAGTATGAGTGTCTCCGAGGTTGCCTATGATGTGGGCTTCTCTGCTCCTTCTTATTTCACCAAGTGTTTTAAGGATGAGTATGGCATTTTACCGGGAGATGTAGGAAATGTATAATATGACATCATATAATTTACGTAGTTTCTAATAATAACTAATTTTCAGAAGAAAATGAAAAGAAAATCACTTTTATTACTATTTGTATGTCTCACCTTGCTGGCACATGCAGTCAAGGTGAACGTAACGAATGCCGTAGATTTCGTCAATCCACTCGTGGGTTCAGATTCCAACCCCGAGCTTTCTACAGGAAATACTTATCCAGCCATAGCAATGCCTTGGGGTATGAACTTCTGGGTTCCTCAGACCGGAAAGATGGGGGATGGATGGCAATACACCTATTCAGCTAAAAAAATCAGAGGATTGAAGCAAACGCATCAGCCAAGTCCTTGGATTAATGATTATGGTCAGTTCTCTCTCTTGCCTACCGTGGGTAAACCGGTCTTTGATGAGGCGAAGCGAGCCAGCTGGTTCTCTCACAAGGCAGAGAAGGCTATACCTTATTATTATAGTGTCTATCTGGCAGACTATGATGTAACGGCAGAGTTGTGCCCTACGGAGCGCGCTGCCTTGATGGCTTTCACCTTCCCGAAGACTGATCAGGCAAATGTGGTGATTGATGCCTTTGACAAGGGAAGTTGCATTCAGGTGATTTCTACTGAACGGAAAGTAATCGGTTTTTCTACCCGCAACAGTGGGGGAGTACCTGATAATTTCCGCAATTACTTTGTCATCGAGTTCGATCACGACTTTGATGCATTTGTCAGTGTGAAGGATGGTCAACTGATTTCTGCCAGCGAACAGAAGGGAAACCACGTGGGTGCCATCATTACTTTCAAAACCCGTCAGCGTGGAGAGAAAATTCAGGCACGTGTAGCTTCTTCGTTTATCAGCAGTGCTCAGGCTATGCAGAATCTCAAGGAATTGGGACAGGCGGATATGGATCAGCTCAAACAGCAGGGCCGTCAGCGCTGGAATGAAGTTCTGGGAAAGATAGAGGTCGAGGATGAGAGTATCGATCATCTCCGTACTTTCTATAGCTGTCTCTATCGTTCGGTACTCTTCCCTCGTGCTTTCTACGAGAAGGATGCTGCTGGCGAAATCGTGCATTACAGTCCTTACAATGGTACGGTTCAGAAGGGCTATATGTTCACGGATACTGGTTTCTGGGATACTTTCCGCTGTCTCTTCCCTCTTCTCAACCTGATGTATCCATCTGAAAACGTGAAGATTCAGAAAGGTCTTGCCAATACTTATAAGGAGAGTGGTTTCCTGCCAGAGTGGGCGAGTCCGGGTCATCGTGGTTGTATGGTAGGTAATAATTCTGCCTCTGTGGTAGCCGATGCTTATCTTTCCGGTTTGCGCGGCTATGATATGGAGACGCTTTGGCAGGCTGTGGTTCATGGTACCCAGGCTGTTCATCCACAGGTAAACTCTACCGGACGTTTGGGATATGAGTATTACAATAAGTTGGGTTACGTGCCATACGATGTGAAGATCAATGAGAGTGTAGCCCGTACCTTGGAATATGCTTACGATGACTGGTGCATCTATCAGTTGGGTAAGGCTTTGGGAAAGTCGGCTAGGGAGCTGAAGCCTTTTGCCAAGCGTGCGATGAATTATCAGAAGGTGTTTGATAAGGAAACAACCCTGATGCGTGGCAGATTGAAGAATGGCAAGTTTATGTCTCCTTTCAATCCTCTGAAGTGGGGTGATGCCTTTACTGAGGGTAATGCCTGGCATTATACCTGGTCGGTGTTCCATGATCCTCAGGGATTGATCCAGCTGATGGGTGGTAAGGATGCTTTCAATCAGATGCTCGACTCTGTCTTTATCCTGCCTCCTGTCTTCGATAATAGTTACTATGGATATACGATTCATGAAATCCGTGAGATGCAGGTGATGGATATGGGAAATTATGCACATGGCAACCAGCCTGTCCAGCACGCCATCTATCTCTATGGCTATAGCGGTCAGCCTTGGAAGACTCAGTATTGGATTCGCCAGGTGATGGACAAGCTTTATACGCCAGCTCCTGATGGCTATTGTGGTGATGAGGATAATGGTCAGACTTCAGCCTGGTATGTTTTCTCGGCGATGGGATTCTATCCTGTTTGTCCAGGAAGTGGCCAGTATGTGTTGGGAACTCCTTATTTCAAGTCGATGAAACTTCATTTGGAGAACGGCAAGGAAGTAGATATCCAGTCGGAAGGCAAGGGATGCTATGTGGATGAAATGTTGCTGAATGGCAAATCTTACCAGCATAACTATCTTGATATGCGTTCTTTGATGCAGGGAACACAGATTACCTATCGACTTTCTGAGCAACCAAACTTGCAGCGAGGTACTCATAAAGATGATGCTCCTTACTCTTTTTCAAGGAAATAACCGATAGCGATTCAAAAAATCGTTCGGGAAAGGTGCAAAAATCGTTCATTTTCGATGAAAAGAGTGCAAAGTACCATTTTTTTCTAGTTTTTGAACGATAATTATCCATGACTTTCGCTAAATCTTTATACTTTTGCACCAGAAATTTGAAGTTAATAAATTGTTTCAAGTATTTGAGGTAGTAATATTTGCAAGTTTTTAAGTTTAGGTTTTAATGGTTTATAAAGTTTAAGATTTAGTAAGTTCATAGGTTTAGTAAGTATATAGGTTTTAGTTATTTTGGTTTATAGGATTGTTTTTCAGAGGTAATTAGTTTCTTTTAGGTAAAAGATTGTTTTGGGAAAATGTTAGTTAGTTGTTTAAGATTGGTTTATGTTAGTTTTTGGAAAAAAACAGTAAAAATGAAAAAGCAGCTGCAGGAATATGCCTGTCAGCTGCTTTTCACTTTCTATTCGGGGCTTATCTCCTTTTCTTCTTTCATTTCATCTCCTTCTCATCACCTTTCTCATTCTTTCCATTCCTTAAACTCGAGTTCCAACTCCCGGTACTCAGGTTTCAGGGTACTGTTCTCCTTGTCTTCCTTCCGGGCTTCTTCTGAGGTGGCATTGCTTACGGATAGGCCCAACAGACGGATGGGACGGCTCGAAGAGTAATTTACCAGTTGAAGCAGTCGCTTGGCCAGGGGAAGGATATCGTCCTTTTTCGTCAGAATCTTCTCCTGAGAGATGCTGCGGGTAATCTGGGTGAAATCCGAGAACTTCACCTTTAGGGTTAAGGTCCTTCCTTCAAAACCGCTCTTGGCGATTCGCTCCAGCAGTTCAAGAACCGTATGGTAGAGTTCGATAATCACTGCCGACTTGGCATAGATATCCTCCAGGAAAGTCTGTTCGCAGCCTACCGATTTCCGTTCCCGGTAGGTGATGACAGGTCGTTCATCTATCCCCCTTGCGAAATCATAGAAGATGTGTCCGGCTTTTCCGAACACTTCTACCAGATGTTCTTCGGATACTTTCCTCAGGTCTGCTCCGTTGAAGATACCCATGAAATGCATCTTTTGCAGTGTTTTCTTGCCCACACCCCAGAAATCCTCTACAGGCAGCTGGGCGATGAAATCGAGCGCCTTGTCGGGATGAATGGTGCAGATGCCGTCGGGCTTGCGGTTATCAGAAGCCACTTTGGCGAGAAACTTGCAGTAGCTGATGCCAGCCGAGGCGGTGAGTCCGGTTGCCTCCTTGATACGGGTTTTGATTTCTTTGGCAATATCCACCGCCAGTTCTATCCCTTTCTTGTTGTGAGTGACATCCAGAAAGGCTTCATCAATGGAGATGGGTTCGATGAGGTCGGTATATTCCTGGAATATCTGATGTATCTGATGGGATATTTTAGCATAATAATCATGCCGGCAGGGCACGATGATGAGGTTAGGGCAGCGCTGCTTGGCTTGAGCGATGGATTGCGCCGAGTGAACGCCATACTTCCTTGCCTCATAGCTGGCTGTAGAAACCACACCACGAGGTCCGTCGAAGCCAACCGCTACCGGTTTGCCCCGAAGTTCCGGATTGTCTCTTTGCTCTACCGCAGCAAAGAAGGCATCCATGTCGATATGTATGATCTTTCGCTCAGTCATTCCTGCCTTATTTTTCCCAAAAGTACAAAAAAGATGCGTTTCCACAAAATCTAAGCTGTTTTTTATTGTTCGTTAACGTTTTCGGGTATTAGCCTACATGACCCATCGAAACAGGCTGCGTTGAGCATCTCAAGTACTTGCGTTAGCCAACTCAAGTACTTGCGTTAGCCAACGAAGCTATCTGCGTCTGCTTCCGGAGTCGTCTCCGATAGCTTACGGAACCACTTGAGTAAGCTGAACCAAACACTTGACCTCACTGATTCATGCACTAAGGAAGAGGGTAATCGTAATGTGATGCTCAATGCAGCCAGTGCGAATGGTCCTCGTGAGATTCAGATAGGCTTGCCTTCTGCCGATGTCAACGTTTTGGAGAATGGTTTGCCTGTTACTTACGCAACCAATCCTCATTCTGTCAATACCATCTGGCGTGGTGATGCAAGTTTGAGCCATCAGGGCTCAGGGGAGATTGTCCGTGGATAAAACAACCTCTGTTTCTTATTTACCGGTTTGCTGTTTCATTCCCTCAAAAAACTTTTGCTGCAATTGTTTGGCCAGTTGATTATCAGGGTTGAGTTTGAGAGCTTTCTCGTAATCCTGCATCACTTCCAGATAATAGCGTTGACCGTTTTTCCCTGGATTCTGTACGATGCGTACCATATAGAGAAAACCGCGAAGGGTACAGATGTCAGACGGGTCAGCATGCTTTATATTCTCCATCTTGGCAATGGTTTCTTCTGTCTCTTTTAGAAGATTTTCTGTTTGTGGAGCATGCGGATTCATCACGGAATAATTGAGACTTTGCAAAGCTATCTGAAACTTGGGCTGGATGCTATCAGGAAACATATCATCAATACGCTTCATCTCTGCAATACAATTAAGTATGCTCTCTGATGTCGGTTGCTGAAGTTTAGCAAGCGACTGTCCGATAAGCCCCTGCATTGTGGATTGCTGGGCATAGATAACTACAGATGTTGTCATGAAGAAGACAGACATCAATACGAATCGTTTAAAAGTTTGAAATGTCATATGCTTTATTATTTTTAAGTGAAACAAATATGCCTATATATAAAAATCTGTCTCTAGAAGGAACTATCGAACGTCCGTTAGTATTATATCCGAAAATGTTTGTACGGCCGAGGATGTTGTTCAGAGAAGAATAGATAATGACCTTGGGACTTAGCAGATAAGTAAGGTTTATATCTACGCTATTATAATGTGGTGTCTTGGCAATAAGAAAATGACGTCCGCTTGCATACGATTCAGTCAGCCCGATGATTGCTTTGCCGAATGAATATTTTGCTGTCAATCTCAGATTATGCCTTGAGACGTAGTCAGGTATTCGCTCTTCTGTGTATTCGTGATAGAATCGCTTGGAATCGTTGTAGGAATATGAAAATGCTGTGGTCAGATGTTTGAAAAGCGAATGCTCTTCTACAAAAATGTCTATACCTTTACTCTTTCCATATCCTTTCGGTTGGTAAATACCCTTTTCCCATAAAGGCAATCGCTGATATTTTTTCCAGTAGGGTTCTATTCGTATGAGTGTACCAGGCGACTTATATTGTATGGATAGGATAGCATGATCTGCCGTACTTTGTCCAAGAGATTTCTTGTTTGTTGCAAGATAGTCATCTTCTGGAGTCTGGCTATACCGACCGGTAGCAAATGAAAGCTGAAAATTCTTGTTAGGAATATAACATAGTGTAGCCCTTGGCATAAACAGCCAGTTGGCATGAGCCATATATTCTGTCCTTGTCGAAATATTCAGGAACACATGGGGCATCATCCTCCATTGGGCATCAATATGAGCAGCAAGAATATTATAATCCAACTTGTAGCAATCGTTTTCGTACTCCATGAGGCTGTTTCGCAGATAGTCCTCCATTCCTGCCGATATTTTTAGTGCATCCGAGCAAATTTTGCGTATTCCTGTTTTCAGATGTATCTCATTCCTGAAGTTGTAATATCGGTCACCAGCAATCTTCGCATCTTCTATATCGTTGAATACCGATGAGCTTGCCATACCACAAAAGAGCGTGTAGCCAGCACCCCACTGTGCCTTATAGGTTGTGTTGGCATAGATATTATTCTCTTTGAGCGAAAGGTTTTGGTTGTCTATATGCTGTCCTACAGATGTAAAATCATAGCCAACGTATGTTTTCAATATTCCGGCATTTCGGAACTCATTCTTGTATTGTGATTCGCCAGATAGTTTTAGATAAGGCTTGTTGAAATCAAGCCTTTCTGAAAATAACTGATTGTAGATTCCCAAACTTGTTAGTGCGGCATTAAAGGATAAGCTGCTGTGGGAATATGCCTTGGTGCCACCGATGTTCCAGTCAACCAATGATGCGCTGACTCCATATTTGTCACTTGTTGCAGCATCTGATGTTTCCATAGGGAGAACGGAGGAAAGTGCTTGTCCATATTCTCCGCTATATCCACCAAGAGAAAAGTTGATACCTTTAAATATAAAAGGAGAGAATCGTCCACGTACAGCAGTATTTTCAGTGTTTGTACTATATGGAACAAGGACGTGCATTCCGTTAATGAAAGTCTGGCATTCTTCGCTTTCTCCACCACGGACATAGAGCTTTCCGTTTTCTCCCACTTTTTGAGTGCCGGGTAAAGTTTGCAGGGCTGCAACAATGTCCCCGCATGAATTACCTGCCATCACAACATCTAAGGCATCCATAGTCTTGAAGTTGTCACTTTTCCCGAAACTGTAAGTGCTGGCAGATATTACAACTTCTTGGATTGCCGTAGCTTTTTCTTTCATTTGGATAGAAAGATTATGTAACTTGCAGGCATCTGTAGTCTGCATATATTCTTCAAAACCAATCATGGTAATCTTGATAGACGCTTCTCCGGTTTTTGATGTGGAAAAGGAAAACCTGCCCAGAGAATCTGTCAGGCATCCATCAATTGTGCCCATGATGAAAACATTGGCACCAGCAAGCGGTTCCTGACCGCTTTTTACCATGCCTGATATGATGGTCTGTGCAGCCAGGTTGCAGACTGAAGTCAGCAGCAATGCGATATGTATTATTCGATGTTTCATGCCGCAAAGATACTGCATGAAACTGGAGTTACCAAATTCTTAGGATATACAACTAAAACTTATGATAGAAAGCTAGTTAAGATGCCGAATAACTAAGTTGAAGGACAAATAACTATGTAAGATAAGTCTTTAACTTGGGCACAAATCTTCGGGAAACGGGTATGATGTTTGTGCAATTTCCGAGAGTCAGTTGATAACCATTTGAGTTGCCTCGTGCCGAAGTGATATTATTCACATTGACAGCAAAAGAACGGTGACATTGGAAAATGTTCTCAAACTCTTTCAACTCTTCAAGAGCATGGGTTAGTGTTGTATGGATATCAACAGCAACAACATTACCTTCTTTTAGAAAACAGACGGATACATTGTTTTTCTGTGCTTCCATATAAAGTAGATCGTTGATGGCAATCGACAGATCGTTTCCTCTTACGTTAGTATCATGGATGGTAATAGATACTTCTTCCTGTTCCTTTGTTGTATTGCGCAACAACTCTTCCATTCTCTCTCGTAATGTTCTGTTGTATTGCATTCCGATAGATAATGTCGTAAGAAATATGCCTATGATAATAGTCCAATTTAGAAACAAGAGAAACAGACCGAATGTAATCGTATAATGAAACAAGTATGAGAATAGGAGGAAATTACCGAAGGCAATGATGAAAATCAGTCCGAGTATAGCTACTCCTTCATGCCAGATACGCCAGGGCTTGATAGTTTGATGCAAATACTTCAATATCGTTGCAGCGTATGTTATGTGGCATCCAAAAGTTACCAGTCCGAATAATGTAGCAACAAAGCATTTGTTACCTTGATATAAGCAGAGTCCAAATGGCTGCAGAAAATATAAAATTACCCAAATGATGAAGCCAAAGATGCTACTATCTTTTAGCAAGTGTTTACTCTGTTTAAAAGGATATGTTCGAGTTAGAAACGACATGTTGAATCTGATTTATTTAATTAACGCAGCACTATCATTTATCTTCTTTATCAGGGTGTACCTAAGCTACTCTGTTGGTGCACCGGGATGCTTGCCATATCCAGACATTTTGTTTATTATCGTGCTGTAAAAATAAAACAAAGTTCTGAATGACACTGCAAAAGTACAAATAAAATTTGAGAAACGCACTTTTGGAGACGTTTATTTTGGTAATGAAGCATTTTCTTATGATGTCTCAGGACTTTTTTTCTTGATGACATCTGTAACTTTCTGCGCCTTCCCAGGTCCGAAGGTGTAATAGATAGCCTCTTCCTCATCACATACCTCGCCTTGCGAATTGGCAAGGGTGAGATGGATGATAACAATAACGCAACTTATATGATGCAAGGAAGCAATTTTATATTATGGGCAACAAGAAAGTCGTATGGTAGGAACGTGTGTTTCGGATAAAATATAATAAAAGCCGCAATTTGTAAACGCAAACTGTGGCTTTTTCGTTTTTTTATGCTATCTTTGCACACAGATAGTGTTTTTAAGGATAGATCATGATGGAACAGCAAGTTAAACAAGTACCTTATGGGGTGGCAGATTTTGCTACGGTAATAGAGCAGAATCTATATTATGTGGATAAGACGATGTTTATCCCAGAGCTGGAGAAGCAGCCTCGCAATCTCTTCTTCATCCGCCCTCGTCGTTTTGGTAAGAGCATATTCTTGAGTATGCTCTATTCTTACTATGACTGTACGCAGAGCCATAAGTTCCAGAGTCTTTTTGGAAATCTGTGGATAGGCCAGCATCCTACTCCTTTGCAGGGAAAGTATCAGGTGCTGTTCCTCGATTTCTCCCAGATTACGGGTAATATCGACAAGCTTGAGACGAAGTTTAATTCTTATCTCAGCATCAACCTCGATGCTTTTGTCCGTCAATACTTAGAATATTATCAGGCAGAGATGGAAGAAATCCTGGCGCAGGAAGATTTCGAGGAAAAGATGGAACTGATATTCAAGGCTGCCAAGGCGCACCAGTATCATCTGTATCTCATCATCGATGAGTATGACAACTTCACGAATGTCATACTCAACGAACGTGGTGAGAATGTGTATCATGCGATTACCCATGCCGAAGGCTTTTATCGTGATGTCTTCAAGAAGTTCAAGGGTAATTTTGAGCGTATCTTCATGATGGGTGTGAGCCCTGTAACCCTGGATGATGTGACGAGTGGATTCAATATAGGTTGGAACATTTCTATCAAGCCGGAGTTTGATGAGATGCTGGGCTTCTCTACCACTGATGTGGTGGAGATGTTTACCTATTATAAGGAGCATGGTAGTATTCCTGCCGATAGTGATATTGATGCCATCGTCAATGATATGAAGCCATGGTATGATAACTATTGCTTTGCTAAACAGGCATTGAAGAAGAAAACTCGTATGTTTAATTGTGATATGGTTCTTTATTACCTTCGCAATTATATGGATGCCGGATGTCCGCCTGAAGAGATGATTGACCCGAATACCCGTACCGATTACGGCAAAATGAAGAAACTCTTGCAGTTTGACAAGCTGGATGGAGAGCGTAAGGGCATTATCCGCAAGATAGCAGAAGAGGAGCAGATTGTTACCCAGCTTTATGAGTCGTTTTCTGCGTATCAGATTCCAAAGGCAGAGATATTCCCAAGTCTTCTGTTCTATTATGGCATGTTGACCATCAAGGGAACTCGTGGCTCTAAGCTCATTCTGGGCATTCCAAACAATAATGTCCGCAAGCAGTATTATGGTTATCTGGAAGAGGAGTATCAGGCAAAGGCTTATGTGGATGTCAACCAGCTCACCGATTACTATTATGATATGGCATATGATGGTAAGTGGGAAGAAGGATTGCGCTTCATGGCAGATGCCTATGCCAAGGTTTCATCGGTGCGTGATGGCATTGAGGCTGAGCGAAACCTGCAGGGATTCTTTATGGCTTATCTGAATCTGAATGATTATTATATCACGGCTCCAGAGTTGGAGTTGAATCATGGCTATTGTGATTTCTTCCTTTTGCCAGACCTTACCCATTATGCCAGTCAGCATAGCTACATCCTGGAGTTGAAGGTTCTTTCTAAGAAAGATTTCTCTGCGATAGTTAAAGGTGCGTTCACGGAAGATGGCAAGCCTATGACTAAGGCAGAGAAACAGTGGCGTGAGGCTCTAGATCAGATTCATCAATATGCCGAGGCTCCAAGGGTTGAGGCTTTGCGCCAAGGAACAAAACTCCATCTCATCATCATGCAGTTTGAGGGGTGGGAACTTAAACGGATGGAAGAAGTATAAATTCAATGAAAAGAATCAATATTATCTTAATAGTACTATCTTTTAGTATGCTCCTTCTTCTTGGTGCTTGCACCCAGAAGAATGTGGTGATAGGTGTGTCGCAATGTTGTAGCGGAGTTTGGCGCGAGAAGGTGAATAATGAGATGCGACTGGCGCAGTATCAATATAAGAATGTGGATTTGCTGTTTACTACTGCAGAGAATGACGGGCAGCGCCAGGCTCGTCAGATAGACAGTATGATAGCCAGGAAGGTAGATCTGATCGTTGTTGCCCCTGATAACGTGAATGATGTAACACCTGCCATCGAGCGAGCTTATCGTGCTCATATCCCGGTTATTCTCTTCGACAGAAAGGTAAAGACATCCCATTATACAGCTTCCATCGGTGGCGATAATGTAGAAGCGGGTAGGGAAGTAGCCCGCTTTCTTGTCAGGAAACTGGATGGAAAAGGTACCGTTGTTGAGATTACGGGCTTGAAAGATGCTTCTCCTGTCATTGAGCGCCATCGTGGTTTCTACGAGGTGATGAAGAATTATCCGGGAATCAAGGTGGTTACCCTGGAAAGCAACTGGAAGTTGGAGCGAGCCCAGGAGTTGATGAAACAATATCTGGATAAGGGCGGACATGCGGATGGCGTGTTTGGACATAGCGACCTAGGTGCCATAGGAGCCTTTCTGGAAGCAGAGAGACGAGGCATTGATAAGCAGATGCTGATAGTAGGCATTGATGGATTGCCTGGAGAATGGGAAGGAGTGGATAGAGTGAAGAGAGGACAGTTTGCTGCTTCTTATGTCTATCCTACCCAGGGCGAGAAGATTATGGAATTGGCGATGAATATCCTTCAGGGTAAACCCTATAAGAAGGATAATGTGATGAGATCATTCCTTGCTACCTCTGAAAACTGTGATGCCGTCGCTCTACAATATCAGGATTTGGAAGTCAAGATGAAGAATCTGGATCAGATTTCTGACAGTCTTGATTCTTATTCTGAGGTATCCCGTATTCAGAAATGGATACTTGTGGTCGCCATCGTTTTCGTCTTAGTTCTGCTCATTATCATCTTCTATATATATAAGGTATATAGAAAGAAGCTGCAGAAGCAGAAAGCCGTGGCTCGTGGATTCATCGAGAACAAGGAGGGCTGGGCTGCTGAACTGAATCACTTGGATGAGAGTGATCGTTACTTCATGGATCGTTTCAAGAAGAAGATTCTTGCGAATATGGGCAATGCTGATATGAAGATGGATGATTTGGGAGCCGAGATGCAGTTGAGTAAAGTACAGCTCTATCGCAAGGTGAAGGCTATGACAGGAAAAACGCCTGTCGAGCTCCTGAAAGAGATGCGTCTGCAGAGAGCCTATACGCTCCTGATGCAGACTGATAAGACTGTAGCTGAAGTCTCGGCAGAAGTAGGCTTTGCGTTACCGGGCTATTTCTCTTCATGCTTCAGGAAGCAGTTTGGCGTTCTTCCTACCGATTTCAGAAATAAACAGTTATCTAAAAGAAAATAGTTTTCTAACTCCTTTAAAATAAGTACTTTAAAATCTTAGCAAAAGATAAGAAAATCGTTTCATGTAACATAATTATTGTTGCAGGAACGATTTTTTCTATTTATATAACAGTCTTTTCCCTAATTTTGCGGCAGAAATCAAGCAATAACAATTTTTGAAACTTAAAATGTTATAATAGTATGAACAATCTTTCAAGATTACTAATGAGCTCTGCGCTCTGTGCTGTTTGCACCGTTGCTAGTGCACAGCAGGTAAATGTAAATGGCATCGTAAAGGATGCTGCCGGTGAGACAGTCATTGGTGCATCTGTTATGGTGAAAGGCACAAAGACTGGTACTGTTACCGACTTTGATGGTAACTTTCATGTAGAATGTGCTCCTGGTTCCACACTTGTTATATCTTATATTGGATATAAGACGCAAGAAGTAAAGGCTTCAGACAATATGGAGGTAACACTTCAGGAAGATGCCAACGACTTGCAGGAAGTAGTTGTAACAGGTTATACCACTCAGAAGAAGGCTGACTTGACCGGTTCCGTGGCTGTGGTTTCAACCAAGAACCTGAAGACAAGTTCAGAGACAGACCCGATGCGTGCTTTGCAGGGTCGTGTTCCTGGTATGACTGTTACTACCGATGGTTCTCCTATTGGTTCAGGAACCGTGCGTATTCGTGGTATCGGTTCTTTCAACTCTTCTCAGGACCCTCTTTATATCATAGATGGTGTGCCTACCAATATGGCATTGAATACCCTCAATACAAATGATATCGAGAGTATGCAGGTTTTGAAGGATGCCGCTTCGGCGTCTATCTATGGTTCCCGTGCATCGAATGGTGTCATCATCATCACCACCAAGAAAGGTAAGAAGGGTAGCAAGGTGGCTGTTGACTTCTCTGCCAACCTGACTGCACAGTTCTATTCCAACCAGTCGAAGATGAAGCTGATGAACTCCAGCCAGTATGCTACTGCGATGGCTCAGGCAGCCCTGAACGATGGACTCGATCCTGTGGCTTATGCTGCCAACTACGGCATCGACTTGAATGCTGCCTCTGGAACTCCAATCACCGTTTGGAATCCTGCTACCAACCAGTATCAGAACTATACTATCAATGGTCGATATGATGGCTACATCAATGCCAAGAAGACCATGCGATTCTCAGATACCGACTGGCTCGATGAAATCTCTCGCACAGGTTTCTCGCAGAACTACGACCTCTCTGTATCTCATGCCAATGACAAGCATAGCGCTATGTTCTCCTTGGGATACAAGAACAATGAGGGTGTCTTGAAATATACCAATTTCGAGAATATCTCAGCTCGTTTGAACACCTCTTGGAATTTAAACAAGATCGTAACCGTAGGTGAGAATTTGACATTGACTTATACCTCTCAGGTAGATTGCCATCCGATGGAGAATGCCTTGAAGATGCCTTCTATCGTTCCGGTTTACGAAGAAGATGGCAAGACCTTCGCAGGTCCTGTGGGTAGTATGGCCGACCGTCAGAACCCTTGTCGTGAGCAGTATCAGAACCGCAATAACCACCTCGACTACTGGCGCATCTTCGGTAATGCTTTCGTAGAATTGAAGCCTGTCAAGGGATTGACCCTGCGTTCTAACTTCGGTTTGGATTTCAAGACATCGTTTATCAATGCGATGACGAATACTTATCATTCCGATATCGTCAACAACGACATCGCGAAGACAACCTTGTCAAACAACAATGAGACTAACTGGACATGGTCTAACACAGCCCAGTACGTTGCCCAGATTGGTAAGCACAACATCGATGTACTCGGTGGTATGGAAGTTTCCAAGCAGTCGTGTATCGATTTCTCTGCCTATTCAGAAGGCTATGCGCTGGAAGATAAAGATTATATGTGGCCAAATGCTGCCACGGGAACGATGCGTAACTCGGGTGCAAAGTTTGGTTATCGCCTGGCTTCTTTCTTTGGAAAGGTGAACTACAACTGGGATGATCTCCTCCTGGCTTCCTTTACTATCCGTCATGATGGTTCATCCCGATTTGGTAAGGCACATCGCTGGGGTACTTTCCCTGCTGCATCACTCGGCTTCAGATTCTCTAATCTCCTGAAGAAGGATTGGTTGGATGATGCCAAGCTGCGTCTTTCCTGGGGTCAGACGGGTAACCAGGCTATCGACAACAATGCACAGTTTGGTCTTTATGTAGTGGATTACGGATTAGACCGTGTAACCTCTACTGCATACGATCTCTTCCTGCAAGGTTCAGGTACCTTCCCTTCTGGCTATCGTGCCACACAGTTGGCTAACTCTAACTTGAAATGGGAGGCTGCTACCCAGTATAACGTAGGTTTGGATTACACCCTGTTTGGCAACACCCTCTATGGTACAGTGGATGCCTATATTAAGAATGTAAAGGATATGTTGATTAATCCTGCTTATCTGGGTGCAACAGGTGAAGGTGGAAATTCATGGCAGAATGGTCCTTCGCTCCGCAACTGGGGTATGGAGTTCACCGTGGGTTATCGCAAGACCTTGGCTAATGGACTTGGCATCGATGTGAACGGCAATCTGGATTTCTTCCGCAACAAGGTTACTTATTTGCCAGCAACAACAACAGGTGCTTACGCTCACACATCTAAGGAAAACCTGGTGCAGAGTGGCAAGTCATATGGTTCTATCGTAGGTTATGTAGCCGATGGAATTTTCCAGAATCAGGCAGAAGTAGATAAGTCTGGACAGCCAAACGCACGTGTCGGTGGATTGAAATACAAGGACTTAGATGGTAAAAATGGAATTACTTCAGATGACCAGACTTGGATTTTCGACCCTGTGCCAGCCTTCTCTTATGGTTTGAATATTGCTCTCAATTATAAGGGCTTTGATTTCAGTATGTTCTGGCAGGGTGTCTATGACCAGGATGTGTATAACAACCAAAAGTTCCAGACCGACTTCTGGGCTATTACTGATGGTGGCTCTAACAAGGGAACCCGTTTGCTCGATGCCTGGAATACCAACAATACCGGTTCTTCCATCCCACGCTTGAGCACCATGAACACAGCCGATGAGGGTCGTGCTTCTACTTACTACGTTGAGAATGGATCTTACTTGAAGTTGCGCACCTTGCAGGTGGGTTACACCATCCCAAGCAGCATCCTCTCTAAGTTGAAGATGACCAGTGCCCGTGTCTATCTCTCAGGTCAGAATCTTTTGACCATCAAGAGCAATAGCCTGACCTGTTCAGACCCAGAGAATCCAAACTGGAACTATCCACTTTCAACATCCGTATCATTCGGACTTCAGGTAGGTTTCTAAAATGTTTCATATTTTTAAAGAGAATTTTACGATGAAAAAGTTATATACAATGGTGCTTGCAGCAGCACTGGTAGGAACATTCACCAGTTGTGATGATTTCCTGGATTACACCCCAACAGCTGTGGTTGATGAAGACAAGGCTTTCAGCGAGCCAGACAAGATGGTAAACAGTGCCTATGCGATGTTGGGCGACTGTTGGTATTCTTACCCATTCAACCTTTGGCCATACGGTGACCTTTCTTCAGACGATTGCTTGAAAGGCGGTGGTGGTACCGGTGACACCGGTTATCACGATGTGGAAATCTGGAGTACCTTGACCTCTACTAAGGGCGAACTCGACGAGTTATGGTATCGACTCTATTGTGCCGTTTCCCGTTGCAACCGTGCCTTGGTTTCTTTACAGCAGAATGGTGAGAGCACACTGGGTGCTGAGGTAACCAAGCAGCGTGAGGCTGAGGTTCGCTTTCTCCGTGCTCATTTCTATTTCAAGTTACTTACCATGTATCGCCAGATTCCTTGGATAGACGAGAAGGTTTATGAGGATAAAGCAACAGAAAGCACATCAAACACTCAGTTTACTTACGAGGAATTGTGGCAAAAGGTGATTGCTGACTTCCAGACAGCATACGATGTACTTCCTGCTAAGCAGAAGGATGGCGGTCGTGTCAACAAGATAGCAGCCGCAGGTTATCTGGCTAAGTGTTATCTTACCATTGCCTGGGGTGATGGCTATGAGGCAACCGATGGTGTTGACCATATTAATAAGGAGTATATGCAGAAGGTAGTAGATTACACCGATGTTGTGAAGAATTCAGACTATGGTTACATGGCAGACTTTGGCGATATCTTCCTGCCTGACAATAAGAACAGCAAGGAGTCAGTTTTTGCTGTCCAGACTTCCGACTATAGCGAGGACCATACCAACTTCGGACGTGCCAACTGGTCTAATATGCTGAATGGCTGTTGGGGTATTTGGTCTTGCGGATGGGATTTCCACAAGCCTTCACAGGACCTGGTGAATGCCTTCAAGACCAAGAACGGACTTCCTGAGTTTGATGACTACAACAAGACTTGTGATTATCCTGTAAACGGTGAGCCTAATAGTCAGAAATGGGATCCACGTTTGTTCCACACCGTTGGAATGCCTACCTTCCCATATAAATATGAGTCAGAATACACGATGACTACAGCCAACTCTCGTACACCAAACGTTTACGGTTACTATACCTCTCTGAAGGAAGTACCACAGCGTTCAAAGGGTGAAACTTACAATGGCTCTTGGCAGGCGTTTGCGATGAACGACTATGTGCTCCGTTATAGCGACATTATGTTGATGCGTGCTGAGGCTTTGATAGAGTTGGACCGTCTGGCTGAGGCTCGTACCATCATCAACGATATCCGTCAGAGAGCCAAGAATTCTGTGGATAAGCATATTGAATATGCCAAGGATCAATGTGATATAGCCCTCTATCCGGAGTCTTATTTCCAGGATAAGGAGACGGCAAGAAAGTGCCTGCGCTGGGAACGTCGTCTGGAAATGGCTATGGAGAACGGCCGCTTCTTCGACCTGCGCCGCTGGGGCATTGCTTCTGAGACATTGAACAAGTATTTTGCATCAGAGCAGAACGATAAGTATGGAGAGCAGACATACGCTCAATACCTGAAGGATGCCAAGTTTACTCCAGGCAAGAACGAGTTCTATCCGGTTCCATATAACCAGCTGTATTACATTCCTGGTCTGTATAAGCAGAATAAGGGATACGAGTAATTACCTATCGGTATTTTTAGATAATAATTTCAGACACTTAGACAATGAAAAAGATATTTATTTCGGCGCTTGTTGCTCTTTGCGGTTTCACCGCCAGTTATGCCCAACAGGCTTCCTTCTTGAGCAATAACCACTGTCTCTACCGCATCAGCCAGGAGAGTCAGAACCAGAAGTGTCTCTTGCTTCCTGTACAGGAAAATGCAGAGATAGCCAATATTAAGGTGATTGCCAACAACAAGCAGGTGAAAGCACTCAATGTGAAGTTGGCTAAAGACCACGTAGATTATTTCGTACCTCTCTATATGGATGAGTTTGCTGGCTTGAAAGGCCTGGCTCTCGATATCCATGTCAATGGCGATTATAGCAAGGAAGGACTGAATGTCCTCACTTGCTGGAAGGAGATGAAGTTCTCTGATGCTTTCGATATGAAGAATCGCGAGCAGTATCGTCCGGATTTCCATCACACTCCTGCTTACGGATGGATGAACGACCCAAATGGTATGTTCTATAAGGATGGCGTATGGAATCTCTATTTCCAGTATAATCCTTACGGATCACAGTGGGAGAATATGACCTGGGGACATTCTACATCTACCGACTTGGTACATTGGAAGTTCCAGGGTGCCCCTATCCAGCCAGATGCAATTGGTACCATTTTCAGCGGTTCTGCCGTGGTTGACAAGAACAATACCTCGGGTTTCGGAAAGGATGCTGTGGTTGCACTTTATACTTCAGCTGCAGAAAACCAGACCCAGAGCATGGCTTACAGTACAGATAACGGCAAGACCTTTACAAAATATGCAGGAAATCCTATTATCACCAGTACTGTGCCAGACTTCCGTGACCCACACATGTTCTGGAACGAGGACATCAAGAAGTGGAATATGATTCTGGCTGCCGGTCAGCACATGGAAATCTATACTTCTGATAATTTGAAGGACTGGAAACTTGAAAGCTCTTTCGGTGAGAAGTATGGCAACCACGGCGGTGTTTGGGAATGCCCAGACCTGATGAAGTTGAAGGTTCGTGGCACCGATAAGGAGAAGTGGATGCTCATCTGCAACATCAATCCTGGTGGTCCATTCGGCGGTTCTGCTACCCAGTATTTCGTAGGTGATTTCGATGGACACAAGTTTACTTGCGACAGCAAGCCAGAGGTAACCAAGTGGATGGATTACGGAAAGGATCATTATGCTACAGTTACTTTTGATAACGCACCAGAAGCTCGCCGTGTGGCTATCGCCTGGATGAGCAACTGGCAGTATGCCAACCAGGTTCCTACCCAGCAGTATCGTTCGGGCAACTCTATTCCTCGCGACTTAGGTCTCTTCGAGTATAAGGGTGAAACTTATTGCAGCGTGGTTCCATCTCCAGAGATGACAGCAGCAAGAAGCAAGAAGGCAGGCAAGAAACTCACAGAATCTTGCGAGATGGTAGTAAACCTGAAGGGAAATGCTACTATCACTTTGAGCAACGACAAGGGCGAGAAGGTAGTGATGAACTACGATGCCAAGGCAGAAACCTTCTCAATGGATAGAACCAAGAGCGGTAAGATGGATTTCAGCAAAGACTTCGCTGCAGTCACCAAGGCTCCAACCTATGGCAATATCAGCCAGCTGCGCATCTTCATAGACAAGAGCAGCATCGAGGCACTGGATGCCGACGGCAAGATGTCCATGACCAATCTCGTGTTCCCAAGCAAGCCTTACAACAAGGTTACTGTAAAGGGAAAGGGTAAGTATCAGATTTACGACATCAAGTAACCTCATCTGTTAAGAACTGAATCTATAAGATAATTGTTTCTAAGAGTGTTACTGATGTAACAATGCAACATAAATGGTAGCCGATGAACGATATTTTATGATATATTGTATCGTTTGTCGCTACCTTTGCACCTGTAAAAAGAAGCAATAACGCTAACAATTATGAATAAATCATCAAAATTAACAATCATCCCGGTGATGCTCTGTTTCTTCGCCATGGGATTTGTAGATTTGGTAGGTATTGCCTCCAACTACGTGAAGGAAGATCTCAACCTCAATGATTCGACAGCCAATCTGTTCCCATCGCTGGTATTCTTCTGGTTTCTCATCTTCTCGGTTCCTACGGGAATCCTGATGAATAAGATAGGTAGGAAGAAGACAGTAGTCCTGTCTTTGCTTGTTACCGTCATCTCCCTTCTTTTGCCCATTTTCGGCGAAAACTTTGAGTTGATGCTCGTGTCGTTCTCATTGCTCGGCATCGGAAATGCCTTGATGCAGACCTCCCTGAACCCTCTGGTTTCAGTGGTTACATCAGGTCAGAACCTGGCATCCACATTGACCTTCGGTCAGTTTGTCAAGGCGATAGCTTCCTTCCTGGCTCCATACATCGCTATGTGGGGCGCCATGGCAAGCATTCCAACATTCGGTTTGGGCTGGAGAGTTCTCTTCCCAATCTATATGGTTATCGGAATCGCAGCCACCTTCTTTCTGGCAGGTACGCCTATCGAGGAAGAGAAGAACGAGGGTAAGGCTTCCGGTTTCGGTGAGTGCTTCAAGTTGCTTGGTAAACCTATCGTGCTGCTTTCCTTCATCGGTATCATGTGCCATGTGGGTATTGATGTGGGTACCAATACCACAGCTCCTAAGATTCTGATGGAGCGTTTGGGATGGAATCTTAATGATGCAGCTTTCGCCACATCGCTCTATTTCATCTTCCGTACCATCGGCTGTTTCACCGGTACAGCCTTCCTCCGTATGATGAAGACCCGCACTTTCTTCATCATCAGCGTTGTGATGATGGCTTTGAGTATGATAGGCATGTGGGTAGGAACAAGCCATTATGTGCTCTACATCGCTATCGCCCTCGTTGGATACGGCAACTCTAACGTCTTCTCCATGATTTTCTCTCAGGCGCTGCTTGCTTTGCCTGATAAGAAGAATGAGGTGAGCGGATTGATGATCATGGGACTCTTTGGTGGTACCATCTTCCCATTGTTCATGGGATTCGCCAGCGATACCTTCGGTCAGGTAGGTGCCGTGGCAGTCATGGCTGTGGGAGTTGTTTATCTCTTCACTTATATCAGAAAGTTATAATAAAAGAACTTTCGCAATCGTTTATACTATATATAAATAAGGTGTAATTATGGAAACAAAGAATTTGAATACAAAATATTGTGTAGGTTTAGGTGAGATTCTTTTTGACGTTCTCCCTACTGGTTCTCAACTCGGTGGTGCTCCCGCCAACTTCGCTTACCACGCTGGTCAGCATGGTCTGCATTCTGTAGCCGTCAGTGCTGTGGGCAAGGATGTTCTGGGCGATACAGCTCTCCGCCTGCTCGATGAGAAGAAGCTCAAGTATGTGATGCCTGAGGTAGAATTCCCTACAGGTACTGTTCAGGTGCAGCTCGACAAGGAGGGTGTTCCTACATACGATATCAAGCAGAATGTGGCTTGGGACAATATCCCATTCACTGATGATATCAAGGAGATTGCTTCCAATGCAGGAGCTGTATGCTGGGGCTCTCTGGCTCAGCGCAGTGAGGTGAGCCGCGAGACCATCTATACATTCCTCGATCATACTCCAGAGGATTGCCTGAAGATTTTCGACATCAATCTCCGTCAGAACTTCTATACTCCTGAGGTGATTACCGAGAGCTTGAAGCGCTGCAATGTGTTGAAGATCAACGATGAGGAGTTGATTACCATCGGTCGTCTCTTCGGTTATCCTGGCTTGGACATCGAGAACAAGTGCTGGTTGATTCTCGGCAAGTACAATCTCGATATGCTCGTATTGACCTGCGGTGTAAACGGCAGCTATGTCTTCGCTCCAGGTGTGAAGTCATTCCAGGAGACTCCAAAGGTTGAGGTGGCTGATACCGTAGGTGCTGGCGATAGCTTCACCGGTACTTTCTGTGCCAGCATTCTGAAGGGTAAGAGCATCCAGGAGGCACACGAACTTGCCGTTAAGGTAAGTGCATACGTTTGTACCCAGAATGGTGCAATGCCTCAGATTCCTGAGGAATATACATTGTAAGACTCCCCATTTGGTCAGTAAGTATTAGTTTTGAATTGTTGGTTTTTAGTGAATAGTTGATATATAGGTTTAATGTTGATTGATTAGCTGCTATCTGCTTGTGAAGAGTAGATAGCAGTTTTTTATTATGGTGTGTGAGCATGATGGCGAAGTTTGTTTTGCCAAGGCATGAATAGCAACGGATATAGTTTAAAAAAGATAAATAAACCGAAAAATTTGGTTTTCTGAAAGAAAATCGATATATTTGCACTTGCTAAGATAGCATAATAAACTTAAGTAAAAGTATTTTTTGATTTTGAGGCAGTTGTTTTTTGTAATGATATTCTGGTTGGTTGGCATCCCCGTTTTCTGCCAGACCCCAGTGCGTTCCGATAGTACTGAAATCCCTGATTTCGAGAGGTGTTTCAGACTGTTGGAAGAGAATCGCAGTGTCTATAACCGATACAATGACAGCATCTTCCTGTTCAAGGACCATGTGGCATGGACCAATTTCTTCAAGCGCCGTGCCATGAAGAATACGCATCTCTTCCTGGTTAACAGGGAGATTATCAACATCGTTTTCGATTACTTCAAGCAAGACCGTAAGCAGATTCCCCATGAAGCTTACCAGCAGTTGTGCGACGGCTTGCAGCGTCTGTATATGGAGGAAAAGGTAGATCCGTTCCTGGGCAATCAACTCTGTGATATTCTTCTGGAATATTATGGAAGCGGAAGATGTCCCGAGGCATCGAACTTTGCCGGATTGGTGGATAACTTCAAGGGCGAATTCCTTTATGAAATCCATACTCTGGGTAAGGAACCTGATGCCTTGAAGAAATCCTACGAGTATCTGAAGCGTGCCGTGGCGGAAGACCGGTATCGCTCGCCTAATCCTGTGGAGTCTTCCCTGATGGCGCTTGAAAATCTGACGGTTACCAACTGGCTGATTTACAAGATGCAGACCGTGAAAGAACGTCGTGCCTATGTGCTTGAACTCAGGAGATTGCTCAGCTTGCCCCATACCTGCCAGCTGATGAGTGAGGAGGATTACGGTCGCCTGAACGAAAAGGCGAAAAATACTGAGGAAAGTCTGGTCCGTAATGTTTATCTGACTGATTCTACCGTCCTGGAAAAGCAGTTTGCCGACTCCCTGATGCAGGTGATTGTTGCACGGAATCTTGCCAATCCTCATCTGTCGGAGCTCTCCTATTCCCGTACCCTGGTGATGCAGGTGAAGATGGGACAGATCACGGCGACGGAAGCGATGGGAAAGGCTGTCAGGAGAAACCGTAATGGTATGAAGAAGAAATTCAGTACTGCCCGTTATGACTACCGTCAGCTTCAGGCCGCCCTGCAGCCTTTCATGAACTATTTCTATCTGAACGACCTGTCTGATGTTTCCTACCGCAGGAAGCGTGCTGCCGTCAAGCGGATGTATCGGGACATCATCACCATCTATCACCATCGTCTGGACCAGCAGATGGAGAATTCGTATGTGAAATATCTGAATGTCCTTGCTACCTATCCCCGTGCCATCAAGTACCTGAAGGAAGTGGAGCGCATCCGCAACTTCAATGAGTTGAATGTGGCTACCCAGGTCACCACCTATGCCCATTCCGTACATGTGGCGATGATAGCCAAGAAGCTGATGGAGGGCATTCTGGCCTATCAGCCCAATTTGTTGGGAGGAGCGCTTGGTGAGCGCCATCATGGTAAAGTCTTCCTGGATCCTAAGGAGTGTCTCAACTTCATCTATCAGGCAGCCCTCTATCATGACATTGGCAAGAATGGCATCATCTCGGTGGTGAACAACGACTACCGTCCGTTGACGGATGAGGAGTTCTCCATCATCAAGACCCATCCTTCTTTGGGAGCCGAGTTGCTGAAGATTGCTCCTTCGCTCTATGAGAAGTTTCGTGATACCACCTTGGGTCATCATAAGTGGTATAATGGCAAGGGCGGCTATCCTGAGGATTTCGACAACACGAAGTCGCCTAAGCGCATCCTGATAGACATCATCACTCTGAGCGACTGCATGCAGGCTGCTACCGAGCGCGTAGGCAGGAATTACAAGGATGGCAAGACCTTCGACATGGTGATGGAGGAGTTCCGCAGGGATGCCGGTACGAAGTATAATCCCGACCTGGTGAAGTTCATCGATTCCCATGAGGACGTGGCCCGTGATCTGGCAGTTCTCGTCGGTGATGCCTGGGTGGATATCTACTTCAACATCTATAGTAAGTATATGAGATAATGTCCATTTAGCTTCACTCCTCAGATTGGCGCCTTGTCCTCCGAATGATGGTGCAGGAAAAAATCCCGTGCTTTCTCTAAAACACAGTGCAAAGATACGACTTTTTCCCGGTACTGCCAAAAAACGGCCTGCAGGGTTCTGTTAAACGGATTTAATATTTGTGGAGAATCCTGTTAATAAAAACAAGTCGTAATTTTTAAGATAAGAAAACTATATTCTGTAAATAGTTTCTCTATGTTTTGTACATCCCAACTCTACGTTTGTCCTTTGCGCCCTCTTCCCCGATTTTCCCCCAAAAGTGGTTACGGTTACAGAAGTTACAGTTTTTCATGAGTCAGTTTCCTTTTCCCTCTTTAGAAGAAGATAATAATATATATTATATATTATTATTATCTATTATTATTACTTACAATCTGTAAGTACTCAAAATCCCTTGTACCCCCCCCCCTCCGCTGAAAACTGTAACTTCTGTAACCGTAACCACTATAACCGTCTTCGCCCACTTCCGAAAATGACGTAGAAATTTATTAATTATGACAAATTTAAAAAGTCAGAAGGTGGGGGGCAGCAAGGCTGCTTGCCCTGCCAAGTGTGGTGCGCAGTCTTATCATAAAAAAAAAGCTCAGGGCAAAACACCCTGAGCTTACTATTGTCATGATTTTTCTTAAATTATTTACTTCTGGCATTCCTTGCATGGAGTCCAAGGCTTCAACTGCTTGAAGAAGTCGTTGCCCTTGTCATCTACGAGGATGAATGCAGGGAAGTCCTCTACGGTAATCTTCCAGATAGCCTCCATACCGAGCTCTGGGTACTCTACGCACTCAATGCTCTTGATAGAACTCTTAGAGAGAACGGCAGCTACACCACCGATAGTACCGAGGTAGAAACCACCATGCTTCTTGCAAGCCTCTGTAACAACATCGCCACGGTTACCCTTGGCAATCATTACCAGGCTAGCGCCGTGATCCTGGAACTCATCTACGTATGGGTCCATACGGTTGGCTGTGGTAGGTCCCATAGAGCCACATGGATAGCCCTCTGGAGTCTTGGCTGGACCAGCATAGAGGATAGGGTGGTTCTTGAAGTACTCAGGCATCTCCTCGCCTGCATCCAGACGAGCCTTGAGCTTAGCGTGAGCGATGTCACGAGCCACGATGATGGTACCCTTCAAGTTAACACGGGTGCTTACAGGATACTTGGTCAACTCAGCACGAACTGCGTCGATACCCTTGTCGAGGTCAATCTCGATACCCTTGGTACCCTCACCAGGGTTACGGAGCTCCTCAGGAATCAACTCTGTTGGGTTCTCATCCATCTTCTCCAACCAGATACCGTCCTTGTTGATCTTAGCCTTGATGTTACGGTCGGCAGAGCAGCTTACACCCATACCGATAGGGCAGCTTGCACCGTGGCGAGGCAGACGGATGACACGGATATCGTGAGCTAGATACTTACCGCCGAACTGTGCACCCAAGCCAATCTTGTGAGCCTCTTCGAGAAGCTTGTTCTCCAGATCGATGTCACGGAAGGCACGGCCAGTCTCATCACCTGTTGTAGGCAACTCATCATAGTACTTGATAGAAGCCAACTTCACGGTAAGGAGGTTCTTCTCTGCTGAAGTACCACCGATAACGAAGGCGATATGGTAAGGAGGACATGCAGCTGTACCCAGGCTCTTCATCTTCTCTACGAGGAATGGAAGGAGGGTGCCCTCATTCTGGATAGTAGCCTTGGTCATAGGGTAGAAGTAAGTCTTGTTGGCAGAGCCACCACCCTTGGCAACCATCACGAAGCGGTACTCGTCGCCCTCTGTAGCCTCGATATCAATCTGGGCAGGCAGGTTACAACGGGTGTTCACCTCGTCATACATGTTGAGAGGAGCGTTCTGAGAATAGCGGAGGTTGTCCTGTGTAAAGGTATTATATACACCCAGGCTCAAAGCCTCTTCGTCCTCGAAGTCTGTCCATACACGCTGACCCTTCTCGCCGTGGATGATAGCAGTACCTGTATCCTGGCAGAATGGGAGAATGCCCTTCACGGCTGTCTCTGCATTGCGGAGGAACTGGAGAGCTACATACTTGTCGTTCTCTGAAGCCTCTGGGTCGCTGAGAATCTTAGCCACCTGGAGGTTGTGCTCACGACGGAGCTTGAACTCTACGTCGTGGAAACCCTGCTGTGCCAGCAAAGTAAGAGCTTCCTTGGAAACCTTGAGGATAGTCTTGCCCTCGAACTCTGCTGTGCTTACGCCTTCCTTAGAGATAAGGCGATACTCTGTCTTGTCCTCTCCAAGCTGAAACATTGGAGCGTACTTGAAATCAGGAATGTTTGCCATAACTACGTTTTTTGTATATTTATAAGTTATTTATAATGTTTATGTATATTTCTTGATGTATATTCTATCTTTGATGGATATTCTTTCATTGAAGAAGGGGCTGACGAGTCTTAGTTCTCGTATTCCACCTCCTTGTCGAGGTTGTTCACGAAGTTTCTGAATACCTCTTCCTCCACATCTCCCATCGCATACTCCTTCTCTGCATCCTTCTTGATTTCAGCAATCCAGGAGCGGCGTGCACGGATATAGTCTTCGTGAATGTGGTTGGCATCTTCCAGCGTAATCTCAGAGATTCCGTAGTAATCGCAGATCACGCTGTAGGTCCATGCCCACTGATATTCACGATAGTTGTTGTTGATTTCCTCGAAGCGTTCCAGCAGCTGCTGAATGGTCTCGATGTTGCCTTCTCTCATATCCTTCACGATGCGCTCTTCCTCGCTTACCGGCAGGAGGAGTCCTGAGAGGTCATCCCAGTCGCCCACGCCTGTCTGGGTAGATGGAGGGGTGATGGCAGGATCCCTTTTCAGCACTCGCTTCAGCACGGCGCCCATATAGATTCTCAGGGCGATGTCGTAGTATTTGATGCCCTTGTGGAGCGATGTGGCAGGGATGATGTACTCGTGATAGAGATACTGCGATACGTTGTCGCCCGTTACCTCGCGGAGACTCTCTAATATCTTCTTGCCCTTCAGGATTTCGCCCACGGAGAAAGGAGAGAGCCAGTCGAAGTTCACGATGCTCTTGCGGTTTTCGGGAGCACGGAGATCTCGCTTCGGCCACTTCTTGATGTCGCGGTACAGACCCACGGTGGTGATGTTTCTGCCTGGGATGAGGAACATCTTGTCGCCATCGGCTATCAGATAGGCGAATGGCAGGTTGCGGGTGTTAGGGTGGTGCATCAGCTTGCCGAAGCATACTGAGAACGAACCCAGGGTGGCTGGCATCAGCAGGTAGGCACCGCTGGCTGTCTTCGAACCACGCTCCAGGATGCCCCAGTGCATAGGCCCCATCTTGTAGGCATGGTTGCTGAAGTTGGTGGCTGAACCTGCATTATAGAATGAGAACATACCGCCGATAAGCAGACTGCTCTTGTGATGCGATGCTGTGAATGGACCACAGAAGGCGGCGCACGCCTCACCGTTGCTCATATAGCTGTTGGCAAAGAATACGGAGGCTGAGGCTGTGAAACCGTTGCTCAGCTGGCAGGCTTCTCCCACGAAGCAGTCCTGTATCTTCACGCTGTTGATGACGCTGGAACCCTCGGCGATGATGGAGTTCTCGATGATGACTCCCGTGCCGACATATACGTTGCCGTGAACCGAACCGAGCAGCGTACAGTCGCTGAGTCGTGAGGCACCGTTTACCTCGCAGAGGTCATTGATTACGCAGTTGGTAATCTCCTTGGTGTTCACAATCTTCACGTTGCTGCCTATCTGTCCTCTTTCCGGCGCCTTGTTCTCGATGTCGGTCTTGATGAGCTGTCGGATGTTCTCCTTCAGTTCCTTGTCGGAGAAATGCTTCACCATGAAGGCAGCCAGCTGGCTGTTGAGGTCGGAGAAGAGAATCACGTTTCCTTCGCCCACCTCGTTGAGCACGCTCACCAGGTTCCCCTCGCCGAAGGTAGCGCCCTCGGTGGTTTCCATCGTAGAGATGTTGGAGATGTAGCAGTCATCACCAATGGTGTAGTTATTGATGAAGTTGCCCACATTCTCGATGAGACAGTCGTCTCCGATGGTTACGTTTCTCAGGGTGGCATTGTTGATGCCGGAATGCTTTACGAAGCCTTGGCTCACCTCCACATTCTTGTTGAAGGCACCGATGTTTACCTCGCCATAGAGCATCACGCGATGCATGTAGTTGGGCTTGAAGTCTTCTGAAACATTGATTGAAGTCCAGTCTTCAGCCCAGCAGTCGTTGCTCTTGAGTACCTCGATTTCCTCGGAGGTCAGAGGTCTGTAGTCATTCATTGTTGATATCTTTTTAGGGAATTATTCGTAATCCTGGTACAGGAAGTCGTTGTATGGATACTTCTGTACGTGCAGTTCTCTTACCTTTTTATATAGCACCTCTCGGAACTCGTCGATGTTCTCCTTGTTCTTTGCAGAGATGAAGAGACAGTCGTCGTTGAGCTTTGCCATCCAGGTTTTCTTGAGATCTTCCAGCGGTATATTCTCCTTCTCCATCGGAGTGAGGTCGTCTTCCTCCTTCTCCACCCAGGAGTAGTTGTCTATCTTGTTGAAGATGATCATCGAAGGCTTGTCGGAGCATCCTATCTCCTCCAGGGTCTTTTCCACTACCTGGATCTGCTCCTCGAAGTCTGGGTGGGAGATATCTACCACGTGCAGCAGGAGGTCTGCCTCACGGGTCTCATCCAGGGTGCTCTTGAAGGAATCCACCAGGTCGGTAGGCAACTTGCGGATGAATCCTACGGTGTCGGCAAGGAGGAATGGCAGGTTATCTACCACCACCTTTCTCACTGTGGTATCGAGGGTAGCAAAGAGCTTGTTCTCTGCAAACACCTCGCTCTTGCTGAGCAGGTTCATGATGGTGGATTTTCCCACGTTGGTATAGCCCACGAGAGCCACGCGGATCATTCTTCCGCGGTTCTTACGCTGGGTAGTCTTCTGCTTGTCTATTTCTGCGAGTCGCTCCTTGAGCAGGCTCATTCTGCCGAGGATGATACGGCGGTCCATCTCGAGCTGGGTCTCACCCGGTCCACGCAGACCTACCGATCCCTTTCCGCCACCGGAACCTGAACCACCGCCCTGTCGCTCCAGGTGAGTCCAGAGGCGCTGCAGTCTTGGCAGCATGTATCGGTATTGTGCCAGCTCTACCTGTGTTTTGGCAGCTGCAGTCTGGGCACGCATGGCGAAGATATCGAGGATGAGCGAAGTACGGTCGAGAATCTTCACCTGCAATTCCTGCTCGATATTTCGGATTTGCTTGGCAGAGAGTTCATCGTCGAAGATCACCATACCTACTTCTCTGTCTTCCTCTTCCTCGTCCTTGATGTATTGCTTGATTTCCTCCAGCTTACCCTTTCCCACGTAGGTGGTCTGGTTAGGCGACACCACCTTCTGCGTGAATCGCTTCACGGTGACGGCGCCTGCGGTATCTGCAAGAAATTCCAACTCGTCGAGATATTCCTTAGTCTTGGCTTCGTCCTGTGTCTTGGTAATAAGACCCACCAGCACAGCGGTTTCCGCCTTGACTTCTGATATTACAAATTCTTTCATTCTTTACGTACGTATTATTATAGGTGCAAAGATAATAAAAAAAATGCTCTTATTATATATATAAGGTGAAAATTATGTTTTTTTTATGAAAGCGGCTGCAAGGCTACGGGGCGGAAATCGGTATTTGCGAACGCAGAAATCGACATGTCTGAATGCTGAAACATTCAAAAACTCAAAAGCCTCGACGTGATGTCGGGGCTTTTTGGCATTAAATCCCTTTAAATTAGCGAAAAGTGTCAAATTTTTAATGATTCTTCTCCTCTTTCTTCTGGATTTTGCTTATCTTTGCAGGCATTAAAATAAATCAAACCTAAAAAGAAAATAAATATGAAGCAAAAAATGAGTATCGCTGGTATTTTGTTGCTTGCTGCTTTGGGTATGCAGGCTAACAGCTATACAGTGAAGTCGCCAGACGGTAAATTGGTGGTGAATGTTGCTTGTGAGGGAGGCAAGGCTTCCTACACGGTAGATTACAATGGCAAGCAGATGCTGGGAACTTCGGCGCTCGGTCTGGTTGCCAATTATGGTGATTTCTCAAAGGATCTCACCATGGGCATCCTAAAGGGTGGGGAAGTGAAGCCGCTTTCTTACAAGATGACCCGCATCAAGAAGAGTGATATCCAGAAGGATGTGGTGGATGCTACCATCGGTTTCCTCAACAGCAAGAAGGATTCCATGACCCTTCATCTTCATGTAAGCAACAACGACATCGCCTACAAGTATGAGATGAGCCGTCCTAAGAAGGATAATCCTAAGTCGGTGATTATATATAATGAGGTGAGCGGATTCAATTTCCCGGAGAAGACCACTACCTTCCTCTGTCCTCAGATTACTCCGATGACGGGTTGGGAGCGCACCAAGCCATCTTACGAGGAGGAATATACTCCGGATGCTCTGATGAACGTGAAGTCGCAGTTCGGTGTGGGCTATACCTTCCCATGTCTCTTCAAGGTGGGCAGCGACGGATGGGTTTTGGTCAGCGAAACTGGTGTGTCGAGCGCTTATCCTGGTTGCCGTCTTTCTGATTACGAGCCGGGCAAGGGCTATACTGTGGCTTTCCCTCAGAAGGGCGAGAACAATGGCATCGGTTCCGAATATGCCGGTATCCCATTGCCGGGCGAGACTCCTTGGCGCACCATCACCGTAGGTTCTTCGCTGGCTCCTGTCGTAGAGACCACCATCCCTTACGATGTGGTAGAACCACTGTATGAGGCAAGTCAGACTTACAAGCCATCCCGCTATACCTGGAGCTGGCTCATCTGGCAGGACAATTCCGTTAACTATGACGACCAGGTGAAGATGGTGGATGTGGCTGCTGCTCAGGGTTATGAAGCCATCTTGGTAGATGGCTGGTGGGACAAGCAGATAGGCAGAAAGCGCATCGAAGAGTTGAGTAAGTATGCCAAGAGCAAGAAGGTAAGCCTGATGCTCTGGTACAATTCGAATGGTTTCGAGAATGATGCTCCTCAGACTCCTCGTCAGATTATGAACAATTCCATCGCCCGCAAGAAGGAGATGGCGTGGATGAAGAAGATTGGCGTGGTAGGTATCAAGGTGGATTTCTTCGGTGGCGACAAGCAGGAGACGATGAAGCTCTATGAGGATATCCTCAGCGATGCCAACGATTATGGCTTGGAGGTGATCTTCCATGGTTGCACCATGCCTCGTGGCTGGGAGCGCATGTATCCTAACTATGTTTCGAGTGAGGCAGCCCTGGCTTCTGAGAACGTATATTTCACGGATTATCATGCCAAGAAAGAGGCCTTCGAGATGACGATGCATCCGTTCTCAAGAAATGCCGTAGCCAGCTTCGACTGGGGTGGTGTGATGATGAACAAGTATTTCTCTAAGGATAACAAGAGCCGCCACCAGCGTTATACCAGCGATGTATTTGAGATGGCTACTGCCATCACCAATCAGAGCAGCGTAAACTGCATCTGTCTCTATCCTAACAACTTGCAGGATGTGCCACAGTGGGAGTTGGATTGGCTCAAGAATGTACCAACTGCATGGGAGGATACCAAGTTTATTGCCGGCTATCCTACTAAGTATGCAGTGGTGGCTCGCAAGTCGAGTGTAGAGAATGGTTCCGGTGCAGCGCTTACAGCCGGCAGATGGTTCGTGGGCGGTCTGAATGCTACAGACAAGCCTCTTGCCCTGACCCTGGATTTGCCGATGTTTGCGGGTAAGACCGTTACTTATATCACCGACCAGCCAAAGAAGAAGGGCGAGAAGTTCTTCACTTCTGTCAAGAAGACCTTGAAGGTTGGAAAGGATGGCAAGGCAAAGGTGGTAATTCAGCCTAATGGCGGTATCATTATTGAATAATCTTCATGTTTAAGGCTTCGCTTGCCTACGTGAAAATTTTACGGGCATCGCTTGCCTACGTGAAAAAGTTTTTTTCTCGAAAAAAGTATCAAAGTCTCATTTTTGCTTGAAAAATAGGCTTTAAATACTTGATATATAAGATAATAATAAAAATGAGACTTCTTGGTTTTTGAGCTGAGAAGTCTCATTAATGTATCATGGAAGTCTCATAGGCTTTTTTAATCCTATTTCACCTGTAGATGTTTTATGGTTGTGTCAATATAATCAGGATAAGTCATGGTGATGTGTCTGCTTTTTTAGTTCATCAGTTGGTCTTTCTATGCCCTCCGGTTGGTCTGCTTGTGCCCGTCACACGGGCATCCGCAGCCCACCACGTGGGCATTGACAGCCCGTGTGCTGGGCAACTATTGCCCATAGTTTGGGCAATGAATGCCCAAACATAGGACTTATTTTTGGGCAATATTCTTTAGGGCCTTTGCGCTGTTTAAACAATCTTTTTGCGATGTTTAAACTGACTTTTCTTGATGTTTTAATAGTCTTTTCTCGTGCATCGTGCTGTCTTTAATGATACTTCTACAGTCTATAATGATACTTCCATGATACTTCTTTCTGCTTTTTCCGAGAAGTCTCATTGATTGTAAATATCGATATATCAGTAATATAATATGGATTTTCCAGCGAAAAATGAGACTATGATACTTTTTTGTGGAAAAAACTTTTATGTGCGCGTAATCGGATAGATGCTATTTCTTTGTTTTTTGCGTATCTTCGCGAAAGTGCAGAGTGAGTCGGAAAAATGCCGTATCTTTGCAGCGTCAATATTATGATGGCTACCATTTCAGTGAGTATTCGGAGGATGTGTTTAATCCGTTCAGTCTTATAAGAGCATTGGCTGGTCAGAAGATTGGTGCCTACTGGTTTGGTTCCGGTACGCCAAGCTATCTCATCAAGGGTTTGCAGAAATATCATGTTAACGTGACTGATATTGAACAGAAATAAGCCATTTACCAAGAGTTATAAGTTGGGCTATCCTAACCAGGAGGTGAAGATTGGTATGGAGAAGCTTCTTGCTGTGATTTACGATAGCACTCAGCGTACTATCAGCGACTGGATAATTAAGGAGGGGTGATAAAACTGAAACCAATCCGTGGCTTTTCTGAATTTAAAAGCCACGAATTGGTTTTTGTGTTATCAAATTCCTGTTTTTTATTAAGTATTATCTATATTAATACGCCATTTTTTTATTTTTATAAGCAATTTTGATTAAAATATCCCTCAAATCCGCAACCTATAGGGTTTCGTGAGAATTTACTTGTAAAACGACCAAAATTCTTTTATTGTACATATTC
>NZ_JBBNGE010000060.1:0-17174 GCF_040095255.1 Segatella sinensis
TACACTTACCGTTGTATTCTGACCAACGATTACAAGTCATCGACAAGGGACATTGTTGAATTCTACAATCTGCGTGGCGGCAAGGAACGTATCTTTGACGACATGAACAACGGATTCGGTTGGAGCAGGCTCCCCAAGTCATTCATGGCGGAGAATACTGTCTTTCTTCTGCTTACTGCATTGATACACAATTTCTACAAGACCATCATGAGCAGGCTTGACACCAAGGCTTTTGGGCTCAAGAAAACGAGTCGCATAAAGGCTTTTGTCTTCAGATTCATCTCCGTACCTGCCAAGTGGATCATGACTGCAAGGCAATACGTGCTGAATATCTACACAGAGAACCGCGCTTATGCAAAACCCTTCAAAACAGAATTCGGATAAGAATCCTTTCTTTCCGGTTAGAATCTGCGTATTACCTCAAGTCGCATCGTGGGGTAAGGGGATGTTGGCTACATATTGATGTTGTGCTGTTGCTTTTTACTGAAAGCTACTACTAACGACTCATAAATCTACCCTTAATCGTGTATTGGATGATAGTTGCGGATTTTAGGAAAATATATTTTGCAGGTTCTATTCGTGGAGGGAGAAACTTTGCTGATCTCTACAGAAAGATGATTGAACATATGTAGATCACTGACATCATTCTGACCGAGCATATAGGTCAGGCTGACATCAATCTCATGGAAAAAGGCAGGATGAGTGATGCAGAAATCTACAACCAGGACACAGCATGGCTTCAGGAGAGCGACATGGTGGTAGCCGAGTGCAGCAATCCTTCACTTGGTGTGGGTTATGAATTGGCTTATGCTGAGAGCAGAGGTATTCCTTGTCATATCTTCTATGACAAGAGCAAGACTCAGCTTTCAGCCATGCTTACAGGTAATCCCTACTTCGTGATTTACCCTTATCAAACAGAAGAGGAACTATTCTCTTTAATGGATAAGATTTTGTCATAAAAGCAATTATCACTATATGATTATCTGGAATCCATGGCACGGCTGCCATAAAATCAGTGAAGGATGTGAGCACTGCTACATGTACTTTCTGGATGGCAAGAGAGGCATTGACACGGCGAAGGTTTTCAGGACTGAGAACTTTGCCATGCCTCTTCAGAGAAAGAGAGACGGTAGTTTCAAATATCCTTCTGGCATGGAGATGTATGTGGGGCTTAGCACAGATTTCTTTGTGGAGGAAGCTGATGTTTGGAGAGAAGAAGCCTGGAGAATCATCAGGAGTCGTCCGGATATGGTATTTCGCCTGCTCACCAAGCGTGCGCATCGCATCAAAATGTGTCTGCCCAAAGACTGGGGGGACGGTTATGAGAATGTACTTCTATCGGTGACAACAGAGAACCAGAAGAGAGCCGACGAGAGACTTCCGATTCTTTTGGATCTGCCAGCCAGACACAAAGGCTTCATGGCTGCACCTTTCATAGGACCTATTGATGTTTCTTCCTATTTAGCCACCGGGCAGATAGAAGATGTACTATGTGGAGGAGAAAACTATGACGGTGCCAGACCATGTCATTATGAATGGGTGAAGAGTTTGAGTGACCAATGCAGGACATACAATGTATCATTCAACTTCATCGAAACTGGAACTTGCTTTGTCAAGGACGGAAGAACTTACCGGATTCATGACAAGCAAGTCCAGAGCAAGCAAGCTTATCTGAGTGGGTTGAGTTTTCAGGGAAAGCCCATTTCCTACAAGCTCCACCTTCCTGAAGGTAATCTGTTTGGTAATGAGATTGTCAAGCCTCAGGCTTTTTTCAGAGCGCATTGCAAGACCTGCGGCAGCAGGATGACGTGTAACGGCTGTTCCAATTGCGGGGCATGTGACAACAGATAGCAGAAATGATCAACATTGATAGATCACAAGTTCCCTCGGGAGGTTGATGATTTTCAGTCTCTCGAACCAGAGCTTCATGGAAGAGCCTTGGTGGCGCTTGACATGGCTATTGATGATGTAGTAGTCGGCTTGGTATTCGTCCATCAAGTCGGAGAAAGCAGCCTTGATACGCGAACATTTCTCATTGATGGCATTATCAAGAGGGTTCGTCAGGCGATTCACTGTTTCTGTGATTTTATCAGGGTCGATTCTGTTGCCGATTTTTCGGTAGAGGGCAAACAGTTCCTCACGATGATCCACCAGGTTCTTGAACTCTATTCCTTCCGGGTGATTCAGAAAGAGCAGATAGAGGGCCTTGTGGATGGGACTGAGCTGCACTTCCCTGTTTCCATAGTCTGGGAGCAAGAAACGGTAATCTTCCGTGATGACCAGAGGACTGAGGGTTGCCCTTGCTGCCTCGATACGGAGCTGTTCCAATACGGGCACACTGATGGCTTTTAACAAAAGATCGGTTCTACCTTCTGCTAAAAGCTGGGTGGAAAGCGTCTTTACCTGAGCGGCTTTCTCCTCTGGGGTCATATTTCTTGTTTCTTCTTGCATACTGGTTGCAAAAGTACAAAAAGAAAGGGAAAAATCGTTTCTCATCTAGAAAAAATCTTCTTTTGCAAGGCTTGCGTTTGATTTTTTATCGGAAATCTGATTCTTTATATGTATCTTTGTGCCCAAATTGAAATTTAGAAATGATGAAAGAAGATTGGACTCCTATAGATTTCGGGCAGACAGAAGACACTACCAAGAACATCATCAAGGTGATTGGTGTGGGTGGTGGCGGATGCAATGCCGTTAAGAATATGTATGCAGAGGGTATAGTAAACGTGAGTTTCGCCGTCTGCAATACGGATAGTCAATCACTATCCAAGTCGCCTGTGCCGGTAAAAATCATGCTCGGAAAGAGTGGTTTGGGTGCAGGGGCAAATCCCGAAGTGGGAAGAAGTGAGGCTCAGAATACCCAGGAAGACATCAAGAAACTGCTGGACGACGGAACCAAGATGGTTTTTGTTACTGCTGGTATGGGTGGTGGAACGGGTACGGGTGCCGCACCTGTCATTGCCGGTATTGCCAAAGGGATGGGCATCCTTACCGTTGGCATCATCACCATACCTTTCTACTTCGAGAAGCGAAAGAAAATTGTCAAGGCTCTACAGGGTGTAGAAGAAATGCGCAAGAACGTGGATGCCTTGCTTATCGTCAACAACGAGCGTCTCTGCGATGTTTATGCCGACTCCGAGATTACCGTAAAGGATGCCTTCAAACTGGCAGACAAGGTACTGAGCGATGCCACCAAGAGTATCTCGGAACTCATCACCGTGGAGGGAACCATCAATCTTGACTTCCGTGACATCGAGACTACCATCAAGAGCGGTGGCGGTGCTATCATGGCCATGGGTAGAGCCAGTGGTGAGGGAAGGGTTCAGAGTGCCATCAAGAATGCGTTAGACTCTCCTCTGCTCTATGGCAGCGATATCAGTAATGCCCAGCGCATCCTCTTTAATATCTACACCTCCAGCAAGCACCCTATCTTTGTGAGGGAGATGAGAGAAATTGATGCCTTCTTTGATGAACTGAACCCTGATATCAAGGTGATTTGGGGTCTTTCTGATGATGATAGTCTGGACGAGGATGCCAAAGTCACCATTCTTGCAACAGGTCTCAACAATGAGTTATCCGAGGAGGTAAAAGAAAGTTCCTCTACGTCAAAGGATGAAGAAGACTATCAAAGAATCATCGACAAACTCTATCATCCTATTCGAGACAACTTCCAGACGCATTCAGATAAAACTGAGCAAAAGCAAGAAACAGAACCTGCAGATGACAATAAGACTGATGATACAAAGAAGGTCGCCATGATTGCAGCTCAAGAAGGAGAGTCTGAAGAAGGGGCAACTAATGTTTTGAATGAGAACAACCCTCATAGCACAGAAGATTCAGGAAAGGTTTCTGTAGAATCGCCAGTTTCCAAGCCTAAGCCACTAACTTTGGGTAAAAAAATTAAAAACGGGCTTATAAAAATTGCAGAAGACTTGGATATCATCTCTTACGATGATGAGAACTACAAGTAGCTTCTTGAGAGACGAAGCTTCAAACCAAGAAGATGATAACGGCAGGCTTTGAAATCCCCACCGCTTAGGATTAATTCCAGCGATGGGGATTTTTTGTTCATTCATGCGGAAATATTAATTTAGGTGAATGGCTTCCGCATATCGGAAATCATTAAAAGAGATTAAGTTATATTATGTTTAAGGGTTCCGTATTTCAGAATTTGTTTCGAACTATTAACTTAAGGACTCTACAGGGAAAAACAGAACGCCATGAAAACATCCATTCCATTCTGATTAAAACTTACCTGTCATCTAAACGAGAATAACCTGAAAAAGTTAAGAAAAGATGGTCACAAGAAGCTATCATTTACACAGAATATGTTTAACCATGTAACCTCCATGCTGGTTGCAACTTTTTATCCCCGGTTTCATATATCCCAATTTTAAGGAGAGAGGTTTTTACTTTGCAAAATTACGATAAACGTAAACCTGCAAGTACCGCCTAAAGGCTATTTCTGTATTTTTTGTCTAAGCAGCCGATGGCTACCGAAAATAATACAGAAATTCCTTGCACCCTGTTTACTCTTATTTATCGTATTGACTTGCACGTAAAAAGCCTATCACCTTTTAATCTTCGGGATATGGGGAGAGGGAATAATATTTTTAAATTACTAGTTGCAGCAGGTCTGTCGTGGGTTCACACGGAAAACGAGTATTCATATGATGTTACTTTTTGTTCTTGGCGTTTCAGTGCTTGCAGTTGTTACAGCTTACTCTCCTGAGGAATGGAAAGACATAATAGGTAGAGTTGATGAATGATTTTCTTTTCAAAAGCCGGATTTTAACATAGAATCTGGCTTTTTTTGTGTTATTTCTCATGACTTCACGATTTTTTTTGTATTTTTGCCATATTAATATAAAATGATGCATATGGAGACTATTATTTCAACGATTGTGATCATAGCTTGTATCTACTTCTTTTCTCGTAGAAAAACAAAGCCAACAGAACAAGGAGCAGCCGGCAGCACACAACCTGAGGCTTCTGCAGACATACTGCAAGAAGAAAAGCAGGCAGGACCTCCCCACACCAGGGATTTGTGCATAGAACTACTGAAGCAGTTAAACTGTGAGGTATCTGTTGCAGAAGAGGACGAGAACCGCTTGTGTTTTCAATATCAGGGAGAACTTTTCGTCATTGATGCCAGCAACGAGAGTTTCTTCATTGATATTTGGGATCCAAGATGGTATATAGTTCCATTGGATGATCTAGAACAAATGTCTAATGTACGTAAGGCAATTAACACAATTAACAACTATAGTGGAACAACTATTGTTTACAGCATAGAAGAAGAAGGACAGAAATTTGTTCTCCATTCCAAACGCCAGTGCATTCTGACCAAGGAAATCCCTCATGTGAAAGAATACCTAAGGGCGCTATTGAATGATTTTTTCACAGTTCATAACAGGCTGCGTGAAGAAATCATTCCACAAAATACAGAGAACTAGTTTTTTGCCTTACATCTTCTAGCCTAGAATCGGAAGCGTAGAAGAGTCCTCTGTTGCTGAAGGTCTCAAGAAAGAAGAGAAGTGCTACACCAAAATATTTTGAGCAACACTTCTCTTTTTCCATCTATCACATAATGCAAAAGACAACTTCTCCCCTCTCTTCATTTTCACACTTAATTCTACAAAAAAGAAAAAGGGCATTTTTCTGCGATTTAAGACGTTGTTGCAATTTTACCGAGGAAAGTTTCATTGCAAATCACCCAAGAGCCTGGTCTCCCATACAAATCAAGAAAAAGAAGGCTTTCTTTTGATTTGCAGAACCCTGTACCTATCTCTTCTCATATCACCAAACTTGTCTTAGGATTCTACAAGGCTATGAAGGCATTTATTTCCTTATAATTTTGTCGCAGCAAGCTCAAGAATGCCTATATGAAGTACAGAGGAAAAGGTCCAGAACCAATACTACAGGAGAAGGAGAGATAAAAAATCTGTTAATTGCTGCAAATCCCATACCTTTATAATTTTGTCGCACCAAATCTCCAAGAGTTTATAATTATGTCGCAGATGGGTTTATATTTTTGTCGCATCATCTTATAATTATGTCGCAGGTAGCTAAAGGGAGATATTATAAATCAGTTAGTTACAGATACAGAAAAAATAAGCCAAAAATAGAAATTTAAAAAAGAGCAGACTGGCAAGAAGACTTATAGTGGTGTTTCTTCTTCCGTTATGATGAAGAAAAGGGAAACTTCCAGCTTCATGGGGGGAAAGTTTTTGAAAGCCAGGCCTTATAAAGAAAGAACAGACTTTTTTGCGCGTTAAAATATGTATCTTTATGTTAGATAGTGTTATACCATGGGGCTATATTAAACATTCTCCATATAATGGTGCGACATTTTTATAAAGATACGAAATCGAAGCACAATCCTGAAGAATACTATTAATGGGAGATAATATACGGTAAGCAAAGCCATTTTGAAGACAAGACAAGTACTATTTGAACCTAACAATTCAAGTTCGTTTCACTAGAATAAACCTGCAAAAATGCAGATTATCAGATAGATATATAATTATCTCTCATATTTTATTGGACAATGATCACTTTATCTTATTCTCTTCAAGAAAGCACATCTACCATAACAAACTATCTTATATGCAAAAATAGTTAATCCAGATTCATATTATACCCTTATAATTTTGTCGCAACAAACCACCTAAGATTTATAATTATGTCGCAGCTAGGTTTATATTTTTGTCGCATCATCTTATAATTATGTCGCAGGTAGCTAAAGGGAGATGTTATAAATCAGTTAGTTACAGATACAGAAAAGAATAAGCCAAAAATAGAGATATAAAAAAGAGCAGACTGGGAAGAGGACTTATAGTGGTGTTTCTTCCTCCGTTATGATGCAGAAAAAGGAAACTCCCAGCTTCATGGAGGGAAAGTTTTTGAAAGCCAGGCCTTATAAAGAAAGAACAGACTTTTTCGCGCGTTAAAATATGTATCTTTATGTTAGATAGTGTTATATTTCTGTCTTCTTATTCTTTCTAATATAAGTCATAATCCTCATGCGTAACATGCAAATTCAAGAGTTAACTGCTATTCCTGCCTAATTCAACCAATAATTATCTCGCGATAACATTTCTATAAATACTTATAACATATTTAAGCAAAAGACTTTATAGTATACCTTCCCTATGTTTTATTTACTCTGAACATACATCATACGACAGAATAATAAACCAATTGAACCTATTTGCGACAAAAATACAAAGAAGTCGTAAAACGTTCTACTTTTATCTGATTTCCTTTATTTTTTTGTCGCAGGTATATTACATAGTAATCCCCTGCCCTATTTGGCATTTATATTTTTGTCGCAAGTTACTTTATTAAAATCATTCAATACACTGATAAACAAACAAATACAATCACGTTGCGACAAAATTATAATTATCTTATACTTCGAGTTTTGGTGTACATTGCGACAAAATTATAAAGTTAACTTCTATCATGGAATACTTCACCTATAGAATTAGATTTAGCTTATAATTTTGTCGCAGTAACATGGAATATTCATTAAAGCCTTTCTTCATACATCTCCCTGAAAACAAGCTATACATTTAATAAAGTACTCTTTTTGCAGCCTTTATTCTTTAAGAATTCTCCATGATATGCCACATCATATGCGACACAATTATAGTTATTATGATTTTATTTGCGACATAATTATTAAATAGTCGTTTTAAAAACCATATTTTTTGTTTCTTTATAATTTTGTCGCAGCAATATGCCAGTTAAAAAATTGATAATCATTCCTTTCTCAATATTATAATTTTGTCGCAGCAATATTTTAACTATCAGAGATTCAAAAGTTTATATATTATATCCCAATCCCTAAAACTCAAGCCCGGACAAAATTATAAACTTTGCGTGTTTTTGCCTTTAAATTCTGGTTTTTCTTACTATAAAAACTATTATCATTTATAATATTGTCGTAACAAGATAGCTAACTTATATTAAAGTATTACTTTAACGAAAACCAATAAATTAAGTAAATTCAATGAACAACAATATAATTATAAATGATAACAATAAAAGATTACTCAAAAGATAAGCTGTGAAATAACTTTGTTTACGACAACCTATATTATATTTATGTCGCAAACTAATTCAAAATCTTATTTTTATTTATAATTTTGTCGCATCCACTTCCGAATCTAATACCATGTTTTTTATAGTCAGACCTCAAATTGCCCTATTGATTTTCAATGAGTTATAGAAAGACCTCCTGCTTTTTGTGCTCATTATTTCTAGATTTTATAATATTGTCTTGTCTTTTAGAGGTTAAAAAAATGTAATTTACGACTCTTTTAAGAGGATTGTCGCAGAAATTATGTATTTTTGTGCCCAAAATTAAAATCATACAGCTATGGCTAAAGCGAAGAAAAAGGAAGAAATTGAGGAAGTCGTTGCAGAGGTAATACCTTCTGGCGATGAAGGAGGCAAGGTTACTAAGAAGAAACCAGGGCGTCCTAAGAAAGTGGATGGATTGATCCTGGCAGAAAATCCACACTATTTTATTTCTCAGCCAAACGATGTTACTCAGGCAATCAGCAATCTTTCTGCAGTCGAGAGAAATTGTTGGTTGCAGATTCTGCGTGGTATACAGAAGAACAAGGATCTTCCAGATGGACATCCAGAGAAGTATCAGCTTACCCTGACTCGTAGCCAGCTTCTGGAATGTGTGTCCGGCCATAGCTCAAACCTGGATTATGCCTTCAATGCATTAAAGAACATCACTGATTCAAAGAAGGTCTTTCATTCCAAAGACGGTCACCGCATCTATGCTGGTTTATTGTCGTATGTGGATGAGCACCCTGATCAGGAGACCTACACTGTGGGTGTTACTCCAGTACTCCTCCCCTACTTCACCAACCTCTCATCTGAATTTACTGTCTTTGACATGTATATCGAGATGAGCTTCAAGAGTGTGTACTCACAACGCTTCTATGAATTCTGCTGTCAGTACCGCAACAAGGAAGACAAGATCTTCTTCATGACCGTTCATGATATCAAGAAGATGTTCAACCTTCTAGAAATTAAGGATGAAAAGGGCAACATTATCCAGAAAGAACAGTATAAAAACGGTTCTGATTTCAAGAAGCGAGTGCTTGACAAGGCCAAGAACGACATCAGGAAACTCTACGAAAAGGGACTTTGTGACGTTTGTTTTGATTATAAGGTTAAGAGCAAGAACTCCAGGGGTGCTGTTACTGCCTACTATTTTATCATTGAAACAAATGGTAATACAGCAAGACTTGGTGCTAAGAAGCCGGTTACACCAACACAGATCAAGATTCTGTCTGAAGGTTATGGTGCAAAACTGACCAAGATCATCACCCAGATCAACACCTTCCTTCGTGCACATTTCAGAGTTGAGCAGTCCAACTATTATATCACTGCCATCAGCAAATCTGTTTCTACAGTTGACTCGCAGTCAGAAAGAATTGAAATTCTAGAGAAAATTGCCAAGCAGCTGAAGAAAATAGCCTTGAGATATAGTAAAGATGATTTTGATACTAACGAGAGAAAAATCTGTGGTTCAGTATGCAAGATGCTCTATGAAGATTATGGAGTTCCATATATGAATGGAAAGCCAGGTAAGGGAGTACAAGGTAGACTGTTTGACGATTAATACATAAGATTATGGTGAAAATAATATCTAGTTTCAATTCATCCATTCCATCTGTGCGCAAAGTGAAGAATTGGTTGCAAACTGACCCACATCACATTTGGCATGGTAGAGATAGGTTGGTTGTATTCTTCATCCTGGCTGGTGATGAAGCTGCCACTGCATTCATTCCGCTAGAAGAAGTTGACTTCTCGGAACAGGATGAAGGGCTGAGAATGATTTTGGAATCTACTCATCATGAGGAAATGGAGAAAAGGAATTATTATCAGCAAGTGTATTTCAAGCTCAATGCTCATCTCGACGCTCTGGATGACCTGAACCTTCAGCTTACCTCTACTTCTAAAGATGAGGATTTAGACTATTATAATCAAATTGTTGATAGCATCCATGAGCAGCATGAGAAGTTGATGAATTTTATCAATGATGTTTTTGTATGGAGAGACAGGAAGGATATGGGGGCCTATCTTGGTGAGATTCCATCTGTTGAAATCTCTGAGGAAGAATAGTATATACGGGGCATGTCTTCAGCAAGGCATGCCCTTTCTCATTGCATTTTGCCCTCTCCCCTACCCTATCCTCGTAACTTGTTTCCAGAAATTTACTTTGCCTCCCACTTGCATTAATACATGTTTTTCCCATCTATATCATTCTTGATTGAACGCTATCATTAAATGTTTGGATGTTTGAAAGTTTGTAAGCACACGTACATGTAGATTAGTTTACTTGATTGTTATATAATGTAAATTGCTGATCTATAGATTTATATCTAATTTACATGTTTACAAATATGTTTGAAAACATGTAAAATGTTCGCTATACCTGATTATTTTCTGTATTTTAGAATCCTTTTTGTACAGAGCATATGAATTAGTTTCTCCCCTACCCTACATTCTGATAGTATTCTCTACGTGGCGATAGTAAACCTATACAGTTACCATGCGAATGGAATCGTCTGTTGAAAACTTCATAAAAGTAGGGAGGCTAGACTATAGATTATGAATGGGGTAGATCAACTTTGGTAGTTAGCAACATATGATGACTGAAGTAATGATACAGGATATGGAGGATGATGCAGCCTGGTTATCGACTCTTCATGGTGAGGAGGTAATGAAAGAAGCCGCTGTTCCAAGGAAGATAGTTGCAGAGTACTTTTTCTTGTGGCGGAACTGCAGCGTTATATAATCCTACTGTAGAATGGTTATAAAAGCTGGGCGACATGGCTTATTGCGAAGGCTCTGCTTATAGAAATTCTGGTTTTTCGTAAGAAACTCCTTCTGGAAACTTCTATTGTGAACTATTGCCATGAAAGTTCATGATTGAAGATATAAGTGGCTACATAGATGATTTGTGGCTACCGTAACACGAATTTGTATCAGATGCTGTTATTAATTTTAGTTGGACAGACTTTACTGTCATTGTTGTATAAGATACCTGCTCCCCCACCCCATCTATAATCTATCTTACATACTTTTTGTTCTTCTTTACTATCTTATTTTGTATTGAGCTTTCAAAATCTTTTTAACTGATGATGTGTTCTCTTTTACTTTAAAATATGTTTGAAAGTTTGAAAACCTACAAACAAGTATGCTTGTATTTTTATGTTATATCTTTTAATACATTAATATATAGATATATAGCTATAGTATATGTTTATAAGTATGTTTGAAAACATGATAAGCCGAAAAATGGAAAACCCGTACGCAAACATATTACATTTGTCACTCTTCCATTTTTTTGAGATTCTTTATTGTTTTTCTTTTAAGGAGACTTCATGTTACCTGATTTCCTCTTGTCAGATAATTAGTTAAGCCATTATTTGAGCTATCTGTTAATACAGTTACAAGACAATATATGTTCTTACTAATGGTTAGTTTAAAATTCAGTATGAGCTTTACGTTCTGTTGGGAGTTTACATCCTGATTTATTTTGATGAAAACTGTACTGTATGCTATCGCACCGAGCCATTTGAACTTATATTCTTTGCTACTTATTATTACTGTTGTTTATGGTTTACTTTTTGAATCTCTTTTTATAATCATTACACCTTTTCCTTCTTTCTTTTTCAAGAAATATTGTTTGCTCATTTAATTGCTAGTTTGTCTGGTTGATATTTGTCCTTTTGAATTCATACATTCTTGTTTCTTTGTTTTCTAGTTTCTATGTATCATGGTAAATATGATATTTTGTTTACCTGATTTCTAGTATGTTTTATTTTCCGTACTGCAGCTTGCTCTTTCATAATATTGTTGACCTTGTGAAAATTTTCTTGAAAGTTTGAAAACATGTATTTTGTGCGCAGTTAACTTCTAAACATGAAAAACCGAAAACATGTTAACTTGAAAGATATGATTTTAGAATACTGGTTATCATGTTATTATATCTTTTATTCAATATTTTAGTTTACATGTGTGTTTGAAAACTAAAAAACATGTATGTTTGTAAAAGCTTCGTTTTATCCTGGATCTGTCTGTTACCTGTAACATAAGTTTAATTGGGGATTTCTTTTGTATGTTTGAAAACATGTTGCTACGTAAACATGTTTCGTTGAATCCTTGTTTTTTATGCTTTTTAATTCATGATATACTATGACTTTAATTTATTCCTGTTTTCTTTCTATCATATTTATTATTATATTTCTATTTTACTATATTCTTTGAATGTTTGAAAACAAATATGTTTGAAAGAATGGATCTTTGAAAGTTAGAAATAGTTTTTCTGGTTCTTCTTTGAGCTGTTAACTTACTGATATCTAATTTATATCTGTACTTGTAATATTGCTTACATGAAAACTTGTATATTTGTATACGTGTATTCACTATTATATATTATAGGTTTTTAGGCTGTTTTGTTTTACTATTTGTAATGTACCTTATCACTTGAGATTCATTGTTCCTTTTTAGGTTTTATCAAGCTTTTGCTTTTGTTTGAATGTTTGGATGCTTGAACGTTTGAATGCTTGAAAATGTGCAGGCGTGTTAAATGTCTTTTCGTCTTTTTACTCAAGTTTGCGTTACTTTTATGTTTTATTTTTATTTGTTTGTATGTAAACATGTATGCTTGGTTACGTGTTTCTTTGTTTACAATCAGTTTTTTACGTTCCTGTTTTTTTTGTTAGCTTGCTTACAAGGTTACATGTAATTTCGTATGTTTGAGTATTTGATTGTTTGTAAACAGATAATTACGTATATTTGATTACATGTATGTTTGATTTCAATTAAACAAAGCCTTTTGTTTTTTATTACACGGGTTCCTTTGAATGCTAGCTTACATTTTTCTTTGGTTGTTTGATTGTTTGTTTGTTGGCAAACTAGGAAAAATGCAAACATGTATGATTGAAAGCAAATATGTTTGCATTTAGCTTTTCTGTTTCTTTACCCTTGTGATGCATTTCATATTTACTTTCTTTTTTGTAAGACCGCAATCATGTATGTTAGAAAACAGGTTTGTTTTTTATTGATCTCTTTATTTAATTACTCAATAATGTATTATATTCATTGTTGAGTTATTCTGTTCTCCGCTTTAAAAAAATAAGTCCTATGATTTACTTTGGTCGAGAATTCTTTCGAAGGTTGGGTAGAGAATGCGTCAGAGGGTGACGAACAATGCATCCAACGTTCACTCGGTTGGTCTTTCTCTCAGACGCTTTGTAAAGATAATCATTTTTGGGGAGAATTTACATTTTTCATTCAATAATTTGCTTTAAGCTCTTTTTGATGCAAGAAACAAGGATCCATGTTTTTTCGTAAGTTTGTATTCCTGAATGTTTGCTAACAGTTTTATCCTGGTGTTACTTGATTTTGTTTGGTATTGCTATTTTCAATTATCAGCAATTCCCTTTTCTTTCCTTGTCTATCAGATCTTCGTATGTTACTTTTGGGTAGGTATGTTTCTTGTTGATGTTAATAGAGTGGAGTAGGGAGGTCGGTGTTTCCGTCTGGAACTTCTATCAGCTCTACTTTTCTTTATACTGTTGCTTAGCTGTCTTTTCTATATTTTATGGTTTGATTATCGATATGTATATAAATGGGCTTTTCTTCGATACTTTGATTTATCTATAAGATTTGTTTCTCCTGTTCTTTTTCTTTTTCCTTCTCAGTTCGTTATGCTTGAAAGTATGTATGTTTGGTAGTTTGTAAAACCGAAAACCAAAAAACTATTAAACATGTATGTTTGAAAACGGTTTTATTCGTTTTTTTTATAAACGTTTGATTAATAGTATGATATAAGTTGCTTGAAGTTTGCAAACTTATATGTATACAAACATGTTTGCAAAATATTATGTTTGAAAACAAACTTTTTTGAGCTTTCTCTTGTTCATTTCAATTATTTAATGTATCTTTGCACCAGAATTAATAATTAAAAGTCAAAGACATGGAAAATAGACTGAAAATGATCTTGGCTATCGTCAATAATAAGGGTGGCGTTGGCAAAACGACTACAGTGCAAAATCTTGCAGCTGGTATGCTCCGAAAGGATAAGAAACTAAGAATCCTTGAGATAGACTTGGATCCTCAGTGTAACTTAACCCTTTTGAATCATGCTCCAGAAGGTTGTGCTACTGTTTTTGATTCTATGATTGCTTGTAAGGGACTTCCTATATACAAGTCAGAGATAGGAGTGTTTTATGTTCCAGGTTCTGCAAAAATGCAGGATGTGGATCCTTTCCTTCAGAATACCGGATCTCCTCGTCAAGTGTTGGGAGCTTGCATCAGCAGTCCTTGCATAGATTTTACCTGTGAAGGTATCACTGATCCTATAGATTTCTTTGACTATATCTTCATTGATTGCCCTCCAGCATTGTCTCAGTCAACTTATAATGCTATGGTTGTTGCCAGTCATTTGCTTATACCTGTTCAGATGGAAGGACTTTCTGTGAATGGTTTGGCTGCTATTCTTGGAGCATTGGATGAGGTAAAGAATGGCAGATTTGCCTTGAATAAAGATCTTGAATTATTAGGTCTGTTACCTGTAATGCTGGATGAGAGACCTCGCATTGTCCGTCAGGCGCTGGCTTTTCTTAAAGAAACATATGGTGATAAGGTCTTGTCACATGGTATTCGACGTTGCATCAAGGTAAATGAGGCGCAGACTGAGCTGACTGACCTGTTCTCATATTCACCTTATTGTACAGCAGCAAATGACTACTCTTTTGTAATTAAAGAATTGTTCAATCTATAAATATTTAGAATTATGGCAGGAAAGGATTTTCGCGCAGCGTTTAGTAATATGAATCAGGCAGTACGTCCTGGTAATGAGCAGCCTGTTGTTAAGAAAAAGAAGATGTCTCTTGCAGAGAAAAGAGCCACTATGCATGGTGTTCAGACTTATTTGTCCGATGAAGACTATGAGCAGCTTATGCTCACTAAGATCAAGACAAAAAAGAGTTGTGAAGAGATTTTGCGTGATGCTTTAAAGCAGTATATTCAGGCATTTAAGTAAAATGCCTGCTCAGAGATAAAGTTGGCCATTGACTGAGATTGTTGGATCTTAGGCAATGGCTTTTTTATTTTTCCTTAAGTTGGAACTGATGTTTCCTGGCTATTTCTAATGTAAACAGAATGAACTTGTTATACTATTGTGATGTTTGTCTATGTATTATATCTATAGGTAATTTTGCTATCGATATAAAACCTCGTGCTTTTTCTGTCTGACTTACCAGTCATCACTTGCTTTTTGACGTGCAAAGGTATGGCAGGCTTGTCAGATACCAAACACCACATTTCTGCTATCTGCTGAGAATCTTTTCAAGCAGCCTTCCACAATCAGAGATTGGGTATTCCTGAAAAGATTCTCTGCAGATTGTTTGGTGTTCTGACTTCTTGAGCCTTCCATCTTTTAAGCACGTAAAAAGGCAAAGTGATGACGGGTATGCCGGAATGACTTAAAAAAAAACTCGGATTTTACGATAGCAAAAGTCTTAAAAAGGCTGTGAATCTGAAATCCAGAATAAATTCAAGTTGAACTTTAAAGGATTAAGAACATGACAGAGACAATTCAAATCAAGGTTCCCAAGTGGAACATCGAGAGTGAGACAGGTTACAAGCCACGTACTACATTTTGGCAGGATTTCTCCATAGCTGATGCTTTTGGAGGGGATGCCGTTACAGACACATTCCATCGTGCGTTCAATGAATGGAAAGACAATTGTGTTTACATTACTGAGCTTGTGATGGTGTTGAATCACAAGATTGCTCAGTGGTATGAAAAAAACATGGAGCTAGCCAAACTTTACGATAAGTATTATCATGCAGCAGCTTGTTACGCAGAGGATAATCTCAAAGGGGCTAAGCTACAGTATTATTATAGAGTGACAGATTAAAGAAGGAAACGGCAAGGCTAACCACCTTGCCACAACTTTTTCAACATGGCTGGGATTTTAGATGATGAAATTTTGGAGTTGGAAGGTCTCTTTGCATCAGACAACTCAAGTATGAGAAATCGGCATATAGAGTTTGCCAGGCGTGATTATGTAAAGCTCAAGCAGCTAGGGTATGTCCGTGCTCCTTCTGAACTTAAACTCAATGAGTATCTTTGGGTTGACGTACTTTCCTACTTGCAACCACGCACTCAAGTAGAGGAGATTGAGGAACACCTGGAAATTAGAATATTACAGCATCCCAATGGATTGTGGACCTATGGAGTTTTTGCTTGCTATGGAACCAGGGGATGGTCTTTCTTGCCTGGTCTCTTTACCGGTCTTTTTCGTTTCGAGAATGAGGCGCATGATACGGCTATCAATAGCCTGATCAGGTTTCTACAGGAAGACAAGAAAGCAGCTAAACTTGTGAAGAAGTTAAAGGGGCGGCTTTCTGGTAACCTGCAGTTGGACTTGTTTGCTGGTTTTGTCTTTTAGCAGGTAGTGGGGGAGAGGCTCTATTTAGGGTTTCTTCCCCTCGGTTCGGCTGCTTTCTTAGGGCGCAGCCGTCCGGCATAACCTTCCTGTTATGCCGGATAAATAGGTATCGCAGATGCTTGTCTGATGGCTGATAGCATCAGCCTTTGGTTTTTTATGTCTATCTTTTTGGGGAGGAGATCGGAGAGCCGCTTTTGGGGTAGGCTACCTCCTAAAAGATAGGTTGTATGTCATGGCAAATGGTATGAAAGAATCTGCATCCTCTTCCTTTTGCTTCACTTTTTTGAAGATGGTGGCTTGTTTTTGGAAGGTAGTAGTTCTTTGCCATCCTTTTGACAGGTCTCTTTTGTCTTTGGTGTTTCCTCCTTTAGCTTGCCTTCCTTGAGGGAGGATTGGCTGGTCATCGTGGGGTGGGGATTCGAAGACCTGGTTGAAAGAGGTAAGTATAGTCTCTCTTTCCTCAGTGATGTTGATGGGTACACCAGGAATAGGTAGGGCTGGTTTTCTCAAGGTTTCTGGTAAAGGGAAGCGTCCTCTTGTTGATTTCCTGCTACTTTTATTGTTTCTTTAGGTGAGCGTTCATTCATTTTCTTATGCGTCATCCCTTGATTTTACTTTGCAAATTTACCACAAGCGGCGACTGTCAAGGGCACACCCAGGGGGCTTGTCTCC